>DASSZB010000396.1:0-5119 GCA_035702935.1 Dehalococcoidia bacterium | reverse complement strand
CGCGCCGGGAATGGAGAAAGCGTCTCCGTAGGACCCCGCTGCCACCATGTACAGGAAGGCGCATATCAGCAGAACGGCGAAGGTGGGCGCAACCACAAACCAGGGATGGCGCATGGCAAACCGGGGCCAGCGCTCGAAGATCAGGGATGCTCGTTCTGTGTCAGGGGTCATTGGCGCTCAATTGGGCGAATCGTGTCAGCCTGGCGAGTCTCGCCCTTCGAAACGCCGACGTTCAGCGTACGGCTCGGAGGTTTGTGGGGCAAGCAGGAGTCTCGGCGTCAGGAGCGGCCGCGGGCCCAGAAGTAGGCACCGGCCAGCAATATGCCCCCAGCGAATGCCAACGGCACCAGCACCCAGACCAGCCAGTCCGCGCCGGAGCCGTCATCCGCCTGCAGGTCCGGCAGGTCCCCGTCCGGCGATGCCGCGGGTGCGGGCGTCTGCTCCAGGAGTTCCGCCGGAATCACCGGCTCGCGGTTGTCGATCGTGGCCAGCAGCACCTCTCCGATGACCCGGTGACCGTTTTCGTTGGGATGGATCCCGTCGGCAGCTATCCACTGCAGCCCGCGGCCGCGGAAGAGCTGAAAGATGCTGGCGAGCCTGATGTTCAGGTCTTCGTTGGCTGCGTTGGCCCCGATGATGCCGTTCAGGTTCTGGACCGCCAGGTCGGCCACGGTCTCTCGGGTGTCGCCGGTGCCCGAGTACGGGTTGTAGAGGTCAAGCAGGTAGATGCCCGCTTCGGGGGCGGCCTCCCGGAGCCGCCGTAGCGCCTCCGAGAGGTTCTGCTGCACGCTGGAAAGCACGTCGCCGAACTCCTCGATGCAGGCATCGCTGCCGATAGTTTCAAAGCAGGGGGAGGCCGGTGTCGCCAGTTGCAGCAGGTCGTTGCCGCCGACGTTCACGCTGATAATCTGCACCTCATCGCCGGCAGGGTCCTCCTGCCCCGCGCGAATCGCCTCGAGAGCAGAATCCAGCTGGCCGCCGGGGAGCAGGAGGTCGGCCGTCGTGGCCCCGGGGACTGCCAGGTTCACTAGCTGGAGGCCGCTCTCCCGGTAGCGGTCGCTGGTCTGCAGTGCCTTGTGGACGAGGCCGACGTACCCCCCTGTTCTCGGTTGGGGTGCTCCCACTCCGAAGGCGATGGAGTCGCCGATGGCCACGTAAGCGGGCGTTCCGGCCGTCTGCCCTGTGGCCGCTGGAGCGCCCGGGGTAAGAAGGAGCGCCAGAAAAAAGAAAGCCGCCAGAGGCGGCAGCAGGAGTCGTCCCATTACGGGGGTGATTTTATGGCAGATATGCCAGCGGGTCTACCGGCACGCCGCCGATCCAGAGCTCGAAGTGGAGGTGCGGGCCCGTGGAGTAGCCGGTGCTTCCCAGCGCTCCGACGGCTTCGCCCTGGGCGACGTACTGGCCGGGGCTGACCCAGATCTCAGAGAGATGGCCGTAGACGGTCTTGGAGCCGTCATCGTGCTGGATGACGACGTGGTATCCAAGCCCCCAGTCGTCCCAGGCGGCGACCATCACGGTGCCGGAGGCGGCTGCAGCGATGGGGGCGCCGTACGCGTTGAAGCCATCGATGTCGATGCCCTTGTGATAGCTGGTCCCACGTGGCTCGCCGAAGTACGTGGTGATGTTGCCGTAGAAGGGCCATATGTAGCCGGTGCTGGAGGGCGGCGGCGCCGGAAGGGTCGAACCGCCAGTCGAACCGGTATCCGAATCGCCTGACGTCGAGGGCGGCGGCTCCTCTACGGCTGCTACAACCGCAATCGGCGCCGGTGGTGGCACCGCTCCGGGCAGGAGGAGGACCATGCCTTCGGTGACGCCGTCCGGGCTGGCGATGCCGTTGGGCACGAAGCCGGTGATGCTCTGTACGTCGATCTGGTATACGGCGGCGATGTCCGAGAGAGTGTCGCCATAGGCCACGTGGTAGACGATGCCGTTAACGCTCGGGATGAGGAGCGCCTCGCCCACAAGGAGGAAGTCTGGGTCAGCACTGACCTCAGGGTTGTTCCAGAGGATGTAGTCTTCGCTGACACCGAAGGAGGCTGCGATGGAGGCGATGGAGTCGCCGTCCTGGATGATGTACTGGAAGAAGGCCTGCTGCGCCTGCGCTGGCTCGGCGGAGACAACAGACCCGCCGACGCCGCCGGGAGTGGCGGCCGGGTCGGGGGTGGTCTGGGGCACTTCTCCGGCGGCCTTGGCCTCCGCCTGGTGGCGGGCCATGATGCCGGGGATAGTGGAAACGACGACAGAAGGCTTCAGGTACGCTGCCGTGACAGCCGCGCGTGGCGCCGGCGTTGCGGTGCTGGCGGCCGGGAGAGAGACGTTCGACGCCCGGTCAACGACGGCTGAGACTACAGCCAGGAACGGGAGGAAGAGCAGGACTCCGTGGAGTGCGTACTGCCGGTATTCGGTTAGCGACTGCCCCGCTGGCTTTTGGCGAGACGACCGCCTATCGCGCCCCGGTTGAAGTTCGGAAGTCCGGGGTGGAGTCTGCGGTTGTCGAATAACCTACCTCCTGTAGGCGTGCCCTCTGCCAAACCCCTCCATCGCAGATCAAGGTTGAGGGCCGTTCTGGGTTTCGGTTAATCGCGGGCCATTATAACCCGCTTGTCAAGGTTTTCACAAATTGACCGGTTATCAGAACCGGGGGTTTGGGGGCACCTTTCAGATACGAATTTCCAGTATTTGGGAGGTTCCGGGAGTATGGGGCGCCCGGTTCCCGCGTGCTCCGGCAAACCCTGTGAGAGGTGCGCTGAACCGCGCTCTTCCCGCATTGAAAGGACACCAAAAGGCCCAAAACTGTTACAAATTCGGTCTTAAATGGCCTCTTTCAGGGTGGACAGGAACTCCTGGTTCGTCTTCGTCCGCCCCAGCCGTTCCAGGATGAGTTCCGTCGATTCCGTGGGGTTCGAGGAGTTCTGTCCGACCAGGGCCGTCATCCGGCGCAGCAGCACGACGCGCTGATAGGTGGACTCGTCCAGGAGGAGGTCGTCCCGCCGGGTGCCGCTCTTCTGGATGTCTATGGCCGGGAAGACGCGCTTCTCGGAGAGGCGGCGGTCCAGCCACAGCTCCCAGTTGCCGGTACCCTTGAACTCCTCGAAGATCACCTCGTCCATGCGGGAGCCGGTGTCCACCAGACAGGTGGCGATGATCGTCAGGCTGCCGCCGTCTTCCACGTTGCGGGCGGCGCCGAAGAGGCGCTTGGGCGGGTGCAGGGCGACGGGGTCGATACCACCGGAGAGGGTCCTGCCGGAGGGTGGGAGCGCCAGGTTGTACGCGCGGGTGAGGCGAGTGATCCCGTCCAGCAGCACCATGACGTGGCGGCCGCATTCCACGAGCCGCTTGGCCCGCTCCATGGCCATCTCAGCCACGCGTGTCTGCTCTTCGACAGGGTCGTCGAAGGTTGCGGCGACGACCTCGGCGTCCTGGACGGAACGCCGCCAGTCGGTGACCTCTTCCGGCCGCTCGCCGATGAGCGCGACCATGATGTAGATGTCGTCGTAGGCCTTCGCTGTGGCGCCGGCGATAGTCTTAAGGAGCATCGTCTTACCGGCCTTGGGGGGTGAGACGATGAGCCCGCGCTGGCCGCGGCCCACCGGGGCCACGAGGTCGATGACGCGCGTCGACAGGTTGTTGATGCCGCGCTCCAGCTGGACCATCTCGTCGGGGAAGATCGGGGTGAGCTGCTCGAAGTAGGGGCGGCGCTTGGCCGTCTCGGGGTCGAGGCCGTTGACGGCATCGACGCGGAGGAGGCCGTAGTACTTCTCCGAGTCCTTGGGAGGGCGGACGGCGCCCATGACGTAGTCGCCGGTGCGGAGGGCGAAGCGGCGGACCTGGGTCTGGGAGACGTAGATGTCGCTGAGGCTGGGCTTGAGGCCCTGGGTGCGCATGAAGCCGTAGCCGTCGGAGGCCATGTCCAGGATGCCGCCGGCGAAGTAGTTGCCTTCGCGCTCCGCCTTGGCCTGCATGATGCGGAACACCAGGTCCTGCTTGCGCAGGGTGGTGGGGGCGCTGATTTCCAGCTCCTTGGCGACTTCGATGAGTTCGTCTTTGGTCTTGGTTTCGAGTTCGGTAAGGTTCAACGGGGACTCCGATATGACGTGACAGGATAGCGTTATGCAGGATGGGTGTGCGAAATGTACAAAGTTGGGGGAGCGGCGCGCCCTTTTTGTGTATCTCAGACCACAGGGCCAAGGCAAAGATACATCAATACAATAGGACGCGCAATACCTGTGCTGCGTTAAGCGGTGGGGCGGAAGACGTCAAAACGGCCGAGACGCCGAAATGAACGCCATCCCCACGAGGATGATCGTCGCCAGGCCGCCGAAGACCAGCGGCACGCTGTCTTGCAGCGCCTCCTCCAGCTCCGGCACGGCCTTGCCGGCGCGGCGGGCCTTGAGGGCGGCGATGCGGGCGCGGCGCAGGGCCATGCCGATGACCGGCAGGCAGACGAAGAGCGTCAGCAGGTACAGCCCCTCGAGCGCCAGCAGGAAGCCCGTCTCCAGTAGCTCGTAGTCCAGCTTCGCCCAGTAGAAGAGTCCGGTGGCGCCGATGGCGATGGCCCCCGGCACGAGCAGCACTCCCTGGAAGTGCGAGGCCTCCTCCAGCGCCGAGACCTGCGCCCCCAGCTCCGTGGACTGCGTGGCCCGCACGTAAGCCATCTGCACGGCGGAGAGGCCGATGACGTACCAGAAGGCGGAGAGTACGTGCAGGAACAGCAGCAGCTCGGCGATGCTCATGAGCGTATCTTGCGGGACGGACGCCGCTGGCGCGAGTGCAGGCGCAGCTACGCGGTTGGGCGGGAGGCCAGCCGGCGGCGGTGCGGCGACACGGCGGACGGCGCCTCCCGCATACGGAGGCGCTCGACGGCGGCGCCGACGAAGCCCGCGAACAGAGGGTGGGGCCGGTTGGGCCGGGAGCGGAACTCGGGGTGGAACTGGGAGCCCACCATCCACAGGTGGTCGCGGATCTCGAAGACCTCCACCAGCGAGCCGTCCGGCGAGAGGCCGCTGGCCACAAGCCCGGCGTTTTCCAGCTCCTCGCGGTACTCGTTGTTGAACTCGTAACGGTGACGGTGGCGTTCCGTCACGTCGTCGGCGGCGTAGGCGGCGCGCGCCATGGTGCC
>DASSZB010000267.1:0-4107 GCA_035702935.1 Dehalococcoidia bacterium | reverse complement strand
GGGCCGTCAAGTTCTCAGCAACCGCTAGTCCAGCGCGGCGTCGCTCAGGCTCCAGTTCTCGAGAATCGTGGCGTAGTCGCCGCTGGCCTTGACCGCGGCGAGGGCCTGCTCGAGAACGGCCTTCAGCTCCGTGGAGTCCTTGCGCACGCCGATGCCGTACGGCGCCGGATCGATCTGGACGTCGAGGACCTCCAGGTCGCCCTCCGAAGCCTCAGCATCGACGAACGCCACCGGGAAGTCGGCCAGCTCGGCGTCGGCGCCGCCCGTGCGGAGGTCTTCGACGGCCAGCGGGTTGGTGTCGAAGGTGACGATGTTGATCTCCTGGTCGCAATTCTGGCTGGCATCATCGAGCAGGCCGACCTGGATCGTGCCGACCTGCACGGAGACGGTGAGGCCACAGAGGTCCTCGAGCGACTGGATGTTGTTGGGGTTGCCGGCGGGGACCAGCACACCAGTTCCCACGTTGACATACGGAACGAAGTCAATCTGCTGGGACCGCTCCGCATCGATCGTCATGGCGGACATGATGACGTCGAAGTCTTCCGTCCCCAGGGCGCCTATCAGCCCGTCGAAGCCGGAGTTAACGAACTCTACCTCCACACCGAGCACCTGGGCCAGCGCCTTCGCCAGGTCGATATCCAGGCCGTCCGGCGTTTCCGTGCCCTCGATGTAGAACTCGATGGGCGCGTAAGCGATGTCGGAGCCGACGGTCAACTTGCCGTCCTCCAGCTCGGGGACATCTGAGATATCGATGGCGCCATCTCCCGTCGGGCTGCCGCCGCCATCGCCGTTGTCGTCGTCGTCATCGCCGCAGGCAGCGGCCATGGCGAGCAGAAGGGCAAGGGTCAGGACAAAAAGGAACGCGATAGGCTTGCCAAAGTCACGCAATCGCATGAATGCCTCCTTTGCGAAGCGGTGCGGGGCGCCGCTGGCCCCGTTTGTTGGTGGGATTATACGGCGGGAGGACGGATGGAGGAAGAAGGAAGAAGGGAAGGAGCCAGGAGCAGGAGCAGCAGCAAGAGCGGTAGGGACAGAGCTGAAGCTCTGTCCACCGACATTTGTCGTGGCGCCGCGCCCTGGACCGCTCGGACGCCGCGCCTGTGGTTGGTTAGCGGCCGCAGTGCGGAATCGTGGTGTTGGTGGACAAGGCTGAAGCGTTGTCCGTACGGCTGCTTCCCCTCTCCATGCGGTCGGGAAGGTCCGCTCTGGCGAATCGGGTCTCCGCTCCCCTGGCCGAGGCGCCCGATTGCGGCTTGACCGTGAGACGGCGCGGAATTACGCTCACGCTCGCGTAAAGGTTAGCGCTATGCCAGAGAACTTCCCCGTTATCATCGGCGCCGCCCAGCTCACCAACCGCTCGGAGCGGGTCGAGGACGCCATCGAGCCGGCCGAGATGATGGAGCAGGTGGCGCGCTCCGCCGACGAAGACGCCGGTGCCCGCGGTCTACTCGCCCAGGCCGACTCGGTGCAGGTTGTCGGGATGCTGAGCTGGCAATACCGCGACGCCCCCGGCGTGCTGGCTGAGCGCATCGGGGCCAGCCCCTCGCACAAGCTGTACTCGTCTGTCGGCGGCGAGACGCCGCAGCGGCTGGTCAACGAGACGGCGCAGGCAATCGCCGAGGGCCGGACCCGCATCGCGCTGATCGCCGGCGCGGAGGCGCTGAGCTCGCGGCGGCTGGGACGCCGGACCGGGACCCACTTCCCGTGGCCGAAGGGCACCCCGGAAGCCGTCTCCGGTGACACGCGGGCGGCACTCACGGAGACGGAGGCCCGCCACGGCGCCACCTTGCCCACCCGCTTCTATCCGCTGTTCGAGAACGCCATTCGGGCGCACCTGGGGCTGGGCATCGAAGAGCACCAGCGGCGGTTGGGCGAGCTCTGCTCGCGCTTCACACGGGTCGCCGCAGAGAACCCCTACGCCTGGTTCCCTGAGGTCCAGACGCCGGAGGAGATCACGGCTATCCGGCCGGACAACCGCTGGGTCTGCTTTCCGTACCCGAAGCTGATGAACGCCATCATCGAGATCGACCAGGCGGCCGCGCTCATCGTCACAGGGTCGGAGACCGCCCGCGAGCTGGGCGTGCCTGAGGACCGCTGGGTCTACCTCTGGGGCTGCGGCGACGCCAATGACAGGTGGTTCGTGAGCGAGCGGCCGAACTACTACAGCTCGCCCGGGATCCGCGCTGCCACGGGGCGCGCGCTGGGCATGGCCGGGCTGAACGTGAACGATATCGCCGCCTTCGACCTCTACTCCTGCTTCCCCTCGGCCGTGCAACTCGCGCTGGATGCCCTGGGCCTGAAGCCCGACGACCCACGGCCCCTGACGGTGACCGGCGGCCTCCCTTACGCCGGCGGCCCGGGCAACAACTACGTCAGCCACTCCATCACCACGATGGTGCATCGGCTGCGCGAGCGCCCACACGACTGTGGGCTGGTGACCGGCCTCGGCTGGTTTGTCACCAAGCACTCGGCCGGGGTGTACAGCGCGCGCAGGCCGTCGCGGTCCTGGCAGCGCACCGACCCGGCCGTCGACCAGTCGAAGGTCGACGCCATGGAGAGCCCCGCGTTCGAGGAGCACCCCTGCGGCGAAGCAGTCGTCGAGACGTACACCGTGGCCTTCAACCGCGAGGGCGAGCCCGAACAGGGCATCGTCATCGGGCGGCTGGGGGACGGCAGCGGGCCCCGCTTCTTCGCCAACACGGCGCCGGACGCGTCTCTGTTGTGGGGGATGACGCGCGAGGAGTTCGTCGGCCGCCCCGGCCGCGTGGAGCCGGACGCGGAGACGGGCCGGAACGTGTTCACGCCGGAGTAGGACTGGCAATCGGCCATCGGAAATCGGTTCATCGGCTGTCGGTGGTGGTTGACAGCGGCCCAGCGCGGGAGTAGATTGCGGACACTTTCGTACGGGAGACCGCATGATCCGAAGACTGGCGCTTGGGATGGTTGTGACAGCGGCCGTTGTGGGGCTCAGGGCTGAGTCATTTCCGTCACCGGCCAGCGCGTCGGAGACATTTGTCGTTGACTCAACCGGCGACTCCGAAGACGCAAGTGCAGCGGACGGTTTTTGCCTCGCATCCGGCGGTGGTTGCACCCTCCGCGCTGCAATCCAGCAGGCAAATTCGTCGCCCGGCCTGGACATCATCGCGTTTGCCATAGAGTCCGGTCCGCAGACCATCGGTATCGGGCTTCCAATGGGAGGCTCGGCCTTGCCAAAGATCACGGAGCCGGTTGTTATCGATGGCACTACGCAGCCCGGTTTCGCGGGCAGACCCATAGTTGAATTGAACGGCTACGACAATCTGCCGGGCCTGTGGGTCTCTGCGGGGAATTCCACCATCAGAGGGTTGGTGATAAATCGAACCTCGGGCGGCGATGCGCTGCTGATTACCTCCTCGGGGGGCAACATCATTGAGGGAAACTATTTCGGAGTTGATGTCGCGGGTACGTCGATTCTGTCGAATAACGCGAATATCGTCATTCAATCTTCGAACAACGTGGTTGGCGGTACGACCGCAGCAGCACGAAACGTGGTATCCGGGAGCAACTCCGCGGGCATCATCGTCTTAGATGCGGGCGCCGGCGCCGGCGGGAACGTAATCCAAGGGAACTATGTTGGAACCGATGCGACTGGGACTTCGGCATTGGGAAACGTAAACGGCATTGTGCTCGCCGCAAACGGCAATATCGTCGGCGGGGCGATGCCCGGGGCCGCAAATGTCATTTCCGGGAACACCGGCAAGGGAGTCTACATCACGGGACAGGGCAACCAGGTGCTTGGAAACATCATCGGGGCGGACGTCAGCGGGACGCTCCCCCTGGGTGCCCAAGACGGGATTGAGATCAGCGGTGAGACCGCAGCCTATAACGTCATCGGCTCCTCGGCTCCGGGTGGAGGGAACATCATCTCCGGAAACGCCCAGTTCGGGTTGCTCTTGTACGAGAGCGGGGGTGACAACGTCATACACGGGAACAATATCGGGACGGACCCCAGCGGCGTGGGTCCCGTTCCCAACTTCAACGGCATTGGCATCTTCGCGAGCGGTGAGTCCATCGGCGGTCCTGACCCCGGTGAGGGCAACGTTGTCGCTTTCAATACGTCGATCGGAA
>DASSZB010000266.1:0-2856 GCA_035702935.1 Dehalococcoidia bacterium | reverse complement strand
ATCAGCCCTTCCCAGCCTTGCGGGCTGTATCCCAGGAGGAACGTCTGCACCGCGGCGCTGTCGAGACCGCGCTTGTCGAGGTAGTCCCGGGCGTGGGCAGCGGCGTCGCCCTTTAACAAAAGGTCGCGGAAAAAGTGGGCGGCCGCTTCGTTGACGGAGTACAGGCGCGCCCGCTGCTTGTCCTGTTCTTCTGAGACGCGGCGCTCCGGGAGGCGTACGCCGGCGCGTTCGGCCAGCAGGCGGAGCGCCTCGGGAAACTCGATGCCCTCACGCTTCATCACGAAGGAGAAGACATCCCCGCCCGTGCCGCAGGCCCCGAAACAGTGCCAGCTCTGGCGGTCCGGTGAAACGATGAATGAGGGCGTGCGCTCGCTGTGGAAAGGACAGGGCGCCCGGAAGGTGCGTCCTGCTTTCTGAAGCGTTACATATTGGCCGATGACATCTACGATGTCCAGCCGGGATTTAATCTCTTCGACCTCGTTCAATATCTCTCCACCGGGGCAAAGTGAACGGACGCCAATCGTCCATCAGGGATAAAGAGCAACGGGGGGACGCAGGGAGTGCCCGTCGCTCCCTTGCACTCCATATTATAGAACAATCGAGTGTCCAAAAAGTTTCGGTTGGAACGTATATTTCTAGAAGAAATGTTCGGAAAACCTGCCTATTTGACCAGCAAAAAGCCCGCGATGTCAATCTTGCCGTTTGACAACGTGCGGGCAGTGTGCAGGGCGAATCCGTCCGTCATGCCGGCTACGTAGTCGGCGGCCCGCCGCCACGGAGGATCGGACGGAATGACGAAGTCGCTGGTGATCTCCTCGGGATTCTCCAGGTAGTGGCGGTAGATGAGGCGCACCACCTCCTTGGCCTGCTCCGCCTCCTCGCGCCGGCCCTCCCACAAGTAGACGCGCTGGAACATGAACTCCCGCAGGATGTTAGCGGCTGCGGATGCCGGCGGGCTCATGCCGATCCGGATGTCCGCGAGAGGCGTGGTGGTACCCAGCTCGCCCGTCGCCACCCAGGAGTGCTCGATGACGTCTGAGACCAGCGTGTTGATGCGCTCGGCGTGACCGCGGCCCAGGGTCTCGGTCACCTCCCTCGGCAGCTCTTCGATGGTGATCATGCCCGCTCGGATGGCGTCGGCGATGTCGTGGTTGATGTAGGCGACGGCGTCGGAGAGCTTGACAACCTGGCCTTCGAGGGTGGCCGGCGTCCCATAGCCCTCGGCGAAGATGTCTTCGCGCACCTTTGAGCTGTTGACGATGCCGTCACGCGTCTCCCAGGTCAGGTTCAGGCGCTCGAGCTTCTCGACCACGCGCAGGCTCTGCTCCGCGTGGCGGAATCCGTCCGGCAGCAGCTCCGAGAGCGCCTGCTCACCGGTGTGGCCAAAGGGGGGGTGGCCGATGTCGTGGGCCAGGGCCGTGGCCTCTGCCAGGTCCTCGTTCAGGTTCAGCCCCCGGGCGATCGTGCGGGCGATCTGGGCCACCTCGAGAGTGTGCGTGAGGCGCGTGACGAAGTGGTCGCCAACGGGGGCGATGAAGACCTGCGTCTTGTGCTTGAGGCGGCGGAACGCCTTGCAGTGGAGGATGCGGTCGCGGTCGCGCTGAAAGGCGGTGCGCACGGGCGAAGGTTCTTCGGGTGTCTCGCGCCCACGGCTCTCGAAGCTCCTCGCCGCGTAGGGCGAGAGGGCGCGCTCGCGCTCCTCCAATCGCAGGCGTACGGCGTTCAGATCCATGAGTCGCCTCATTGTAGGCCGCGCATGTGGCGACGGGAAGGGGAGAGTGGCAGCCGATTGTGGAAAAGCGGGTCTGCCAACGGATAGGGAGCGGATTAACGGGTGTTGGCGGGAGGAAGGAGCGCGTCTTCAGACAGTGGTAACCGGCCGGGCCTGGACGATGAAGAACTCCCCGCCCTCCTCGGCCCACTCGATGTCCTGGGGCGCGCCGTAGTGCTCCTCGATGCGGCGGGCGATGCCGCCCAGCTCCGCGATCTCTGCGTCCGATAGCTTCTGGCTGGTGGCCTGGGGCAAGGGAACGGGGATCCAGGCGTTGGTTTCTTCGCCGGGGCCTGATGTTTCGCTGCGCACCAGCTGGCGGTCCTGGTGGCTGATGTGGCGCTCGTCGATGGCCAGTGTGGCCTTGTTGACGACGTAGAGGTCGGGCGTGACGACGCCGGAGACGGCGGCCTCGCCGAGGCCTAGGACCGCCTCGATGACGATGCTGCCGCGGTCGCCGGTGACGGGGTGGACAGTGAAAGCGACGCCCGAGCGGTGGGACTGCACCATCTTCTGGACGACGACCGCTATGTTCACCTCGAGGTGTTCGATGCCGCGGCGGTGGCGGTAGGCGATGGCCTGGGGCTCGAAAAGGGAGGCCCAGCAGTCGCGGACGGCGTCCACCAGGCGGTCGGCGGTGACGTTGAGGAAGGTGCTCTGCTGGCCTGCGAAGGAGGCCTCCGCGAGGTCTTCCGCGGTGGCGGAGCTACGCACAGCCACCGGCGCGCCGCCCATGTGCACGTACGCCCCCAGGACAGCCGCGGCAATCTCGGTGGGGACGGCGGTGAGCAGTTGCCTAATTTCCACCGACGCCACGTTCAGTTGCTGGGGGTTCTGGCCGTCAACGGCGTCGAGGAGGGCGCGAATCTCCGGCTCAAGGCCGGAGGCGTCAAGGAAGGCGCGGTAGGCGGCGGAGGTGACGATGAACCCGGGCGGGACGGGCAGGCCGGCGCGGACGAGCTCGCCGAGGTTGGCGCCCTTGCCGCCGGCGACGTCGACGTCGGCCTTGCCGACTTCGTCGAACCAGACGACGGGCTTCACGGGTGTTTGGAGGGGATGGGTGATCCGCGCATGTAGGGGGAATT
>DASSZB010000206.1:0-3943 GCA_035702935.1 Dehalococcoidia bacterium | reverse complement strand
GCCGCGCTCGTTCGCGGAGAAACGGGAGCCTGAATTCAAAGGGCGCTGAGGCCTGTCACCGCGGCGCGGCCGCGAGATCCGAGGCGTGCTGCTCGCTGGCCGCCTGCATCCCGTCCAGGACGGCCTGCGCCTCGGCGCCCTGCAGCGGGATGGGCTGGGCGTAGTTGTCGATAAGCGTCGGGATGTACTCGACGCGCACGAGCTGGTCGTCGTAGAAGGTGTACTTGCCGACGACGCCGACGCGGGTCTCGTAGCTCCACATCTGGTCGAAGATGAAGTTGCCGTGGGCGTAGGCGATGTACTTGCCCTTGTAGATCTCCACGGCCTGCACCCAGTGCGGGTGGTTGCCGATGATCCAGTCAGCGCCGGAATCGATGATCAGGTGCGCCAGCTCCACCGGGTCGTCGTCGGCCACGCCCGGGGCCGTGGTTGGGACGGAAACGTATTCGCCGCCCCAGTGGACGGCTACGGCCAGGACGTCGACCTGGGGCCGGAGCGCCTTGATCTGGGCGACCATCGCCGGCCGGTCCACCTGCTCCAACACGGCGTTGAAGGCAAGGAAGCCAAACTTCAACCCGCGGATGTCGACGATTGTCGGCATCACACGGTCCGCCCACTTGATGCCTGCGGCATCCAGGTGCACCTCGGTCTCGTCGATAGCTTCCAGGCCGAAGTTGCCGATGTGGTTGTTCTCCAGCGTGGCAACGTCTACGCCCGCCTGCTGGAGGGCTCCCGCGAAGCCGGGCAGGCCGCAAAATGTGAACGTCCCGGCTTCCTGCAAGGGGCATCCATCGATGAGCGGGGCCTCCAGGTTCACCACGGTCAGGTCGCCAGCGGTGAGGATATCCGCGGTGGCGGAGAGCGGATAGAAGAAGTCGTTTCCGCGCTGGCGGATCTGCCTGTCGGTCCAGCGGGCCGGGATCACGTCGCCGGTGGCGATGACCGTGCGCAGGCGCGACGGGTCGAGCGAAGCGATGTCCCGCGGAGTGAAGACATCAGCGAGGGTTAGCGGGGAGATCACGGGTGTGGGCGCAGCCGTGGGAGAAGGGGTGGCAGTGGCGGAGGGCGTTGGCGTGTCGTCGTGTGGTGCGGTGGCGCGGTCGCGGTCAATGAGGAAGGCGGCTATGTCGACCAGCGGGACTACGAGCAGAACGGGGGTGAGAAGGAGGCGGCGCATGGCAATTCGGCGGTCACTGGTAGTATATACCGACAGGGGACCGGGCCGGCGCGGGTGATTCAGCGAAGGGACGGGTAAATGGAGTTCCGTTTTACACCCGAAGAAGAGAGCTTCAGGCAGGAGGTCCGGTCATTCCTGTCTCGCGAGTTGCCGTCTGATTGGGCCAGTAAGGCAGGCAGCGGCGCCCTTGGCGAAGACGCCGAAGGGCAGTGGGAATTCCTGCGGGGATTCCAGCGCAAGCTGGCGGCCCAGGGCTGGCTAACGCAGGGCTGGCCGCTGGAGCACGGCGGCCGTGCTGCCGGCGTCATGATGCAGGTCATCTATAACGAGGAGATGTCCTACCACCGCGCCCCCACGCAGATCGGCGTCGGCCCGGACCGCGTGGGGCCCACGATCATCCTGTACGGCACCGAAGAACAGAAGGCGCGCCATCTGCCGGGAATTGCCGCTGCAGAGACCGTCTGGTGCCAGGGTTTCAGCGAGCCCGGAGCCGGCTCGGACCTGGCCTCGCTCCAGACCAGGGCGGAGCCTGATGGCGACTTCTTCGTGCTGAACGGGCAGAAGATCTGGACGTCGCTGGCGCACAAGGCGGACTGGTGTGTCCTCCTGGCCCGCACCGACCAGGAGGCACCGAAGCACAAGGGCATCAGCTACTTCTTGATGGACATGAATACCCCGGGCATCACAATACGGCCGCTGGTGGACATGACGGGCCGGCATACGTTCAACGAGTTGTTCATGGAGAACGTGCGTGTCCCCCGGGATTGCCTCATCGGTGAGGTGAACCGGGGCTGGTACATCGCAGCGGCCACACTGGACTTCGAGCGTTCCGGTATTAACCGGGTGGTCGCAGGGATTCGCGCGTACGAGGAGCTGCTGGAGTACGCGCGGGAGACGACGATGGACGGACGGCCGCTGATCTACGAGGGGACGGTCCGCAACAAGCTCGCGGAACTGGGTATCGAGTTAGTGGCCGGGCGGCTGCTGGCCTACCGCGTCGCCTCAATGCAGGCGAAGGGGCAGATCCCGAATGCCGAAGCCTCGATGTCGAAGCTCTTCGGGTCCGAGCTCCAGCAGCGGCTGGCGCGAGCAGGAGTACAGGTGCTGGGGCTCGCGGGCCAACTGGCTCCGGGCAGCAAGTGGGCGCCGCTGGCCGGCCGCCTGGAGACGTACTACCTCGGGGCGTCGGCGTTGACCGTGGCGGCGGGCACGAGCGAGATCATGCGTGGCATCATCGCGGGACGCGGCCTCGGGCTTCCCCGGGGATAGCGTCCCGCCAACCCGATGGAACTCGACACCGAGAGGCCACACGCACCTGCCACGCGCACGTACTCACCGTTGTGGTACGTCTTCGGTGCCCTAATCGCTATCACCGGAGGTGTGCTGGGCATCCTGGGAGCGGTCATCCAGGAGGTGCGGACGGGTGGTTTCATACTGCTCCCGATCGTCGGCGCTCCCATCATCGAGGAAGCCCTGAAGCCCACGGGCGTCTACATTTTGCTGGCGCGCTGGCCACTTGTCGTCCGCAATCAGCTCTACACGGCGATGATCACCGGCCTGGCCGGCCTCACCTTCGGCCTGATCGAGTCCGCCCTTTACGTCGCGGCCTTCGCCGACGACGCCCCAGGCTGGTTCCCGCTGTACCGGTTCACTGTTCCCGTGGCGATGCACACGACGGCCAGCTTCATCGCGGGCCTCGGGATCAACCGCTCGCTGGCGGACTGGGCGCAGGGGCGAGCGCCCCTGGCGAAACGGAGCCGCAACCTCTACTTCACAGCGATGGCGCTTCACGGTATCTTCAATACCGTGGCCATCACTCTCGCGCTCGCCGGCGTCTTCGGCGACTAGGAAGGTCGGACCGTGAGCGACACCGTAACTGCCCGTTGCCCTATCTGCGACGCCGACGTCGAACGCCCGCGGGACACGGTGGCAGGCATGGCCGCCGCGCCGGCCGCGACCGAGGCAGCGTTCCGCGCCCCCGGGGCTTCGGCGGCCGCCGGCTGGTCGCGGTCGGAAGTTGCCGCGCACCTGGCGGACGTCGAGATCGGCCTGGCCTGGCGGCTCCGGCAAACGCTGGCGGAGGACGAACCGGAGATCCAACCGTTCGACCAAGATGCCTGGGCGACGGCCACGCACTACCCGGAGCGCGATGCAGAGGCCTCGCTAAGGGCGTATGCCGCCGTGAGGGCGGTCAACGTCGAGATCATGCGCCGGATGACGGAGGCAGAGTGGGTGCGGAGATTCCGCCACCGGGAGTTCGGCGACCTGCCAATCCAGACCCTGATCGAGCACATCGCCGACCACGACCTGGCCCACCTGCGGCAGCTCAGGGGAAAGTGAATCAGGGCGCGGGCCTGAGGCCACGCAGCCGACGGAACTCCTCGCCGATGATCCGCCAGACATCGTCCGCGCGAGGGCAGGCAATCTTCGACATCGACCGCGTGGCGTCGTAGCTCCAGGCAGCAACATGCGTGGCGCCGAGCTCCTCGGCCACGCGGAGGCCAGCTCGCAGCTCCTCCTCGCGACCCTCAGGCACGGAGAACGCCTGCACCCAGAACTGGACATCGCGGTTGTGCTTGCGGGCGGCCTCCACGGTCAGCTCCCCGTATTTGCGCATGAACGGCTCGGCCGGCGTCCCGAAGAGATACCAGTAAGGGTCCGAGCCGAAGATATCGAGGTCCGGGATCGCGGCGGCACGCTCGAAGTCTCCGACGCCGATGTGCAGCGCAGCTTCGACAGCGCCCGGCGGCGCGGCCTGTAATCGCT
>DASSZB010000189.1:0-7038 GCA_035702935.1 Dehalococcoidia bacterium | reverse complement strand
ACGAAGGAACGGGAGGCGGCGAGGGCGTGACGTCGGTGCCAAGTGTTGGGTGTCGGGTGTTAGGGCGGTAGTAAAGAGGCGTTTCGCGGCGAAACTGGAAACTCGAAACTGGTTGGGCGGCCCGGGGGTGGGCCGTCTTTTGCGTTGTGGCCCGGCCCTATTCGCGGGCGATGATGGTGGCGTCGACGATCTTCCACTCGGCACCGAGCTTGGACCAGCGGGCGCGGACGGTGAAGGACTGGGGGCCGATGTACTTGACGTCGTAGAGGTAGTCGGCGCCGTCCTGAGTGCTGCCGAGGACTTCGTAGTCGTTGATCTGGAGGGCCGTGGGGCCGCCGGCCTCCTGCTGGAGCTTCATCATGGCCTCGGGCATGAGGTCGTTCATGATCTGGCCGATGTCCATGGAGACGATGGCTTTGCCGTGGCGGTGGACGATGTCATCGATGGCGGCGTCGGTCATGAGGGGTTCCTTTCCGGGCGGGCTCAGGGCGGGCCCTGAGCCACGGGTTCAGGTGCATGGTGGGGGATGCACGCCGGCGGGGTCAATTGAGTGCTGTGGCGCCGGGCAGGAGCGCTGCTGAGTCCCGGGCGTTCACGTTGGGCGAAGGTGATGCCCGGACAGGCCCTTCGTTCCTCAGGGTGACAGTGTAAAGGCCGGGCGGAGCAAGCCCCGCCCCTGCGCCGGCGTCCGCCCAGGGCTGGGGCCCTGAGCCACAAGATGAGTGGGGTTGGCTAGGGCGCCCCGAATGGGGGCGCCCCAGCGTCTGGTGACTGGATGGGTGGGCTAGTCCTCGATGGAGATGACTTTGCCGAGCTCCTTAAGGGTCCCGTCCGCCTGGATCTGGACGGGCTGCAGGGCCTGGATGGCGTAGTGGTCATTCGGCCCGAGGTTGATTTTGATGCCGGGCCAGATGACCGAGGGGCTGAAGCCCTTAATCGACTCGGCCGCGGCCAACACACCTTCGCGGTTAAGGTTGTCGCAGGCCTTGCTCAGAGCCTCGACGACCGTTTCCGCCAGGGATTGACCGTAGACAGTGAGTGTACTGACGGTGGGTCCGCCGAAAGTTTCCATGATCCGCTTGTGCTCGACCATGGCGGGGTCATCGGCGTCCTCGACAGCGCTGAGGATGTAGTTGGTGGCGATGGTGCCATCGAGCTCGGTGAAGCCCTTGCCCAGCTGCTCGGCGGTGGTACCGCCGCCAATGAGGCTGGCGAGCGTGGTGTGGGAATTGACGTAGCTCTGGAAGAACTGCGGCTTGTAGTCCTGGGTGTGAGCGGTGACGATTGCCTTGGCGGCAAAGCCGGGGGTGGTGCCCAGGAAGACGAGGTCCGCGCCCGCGTCCTTGATGGTCAAAATCTGAGAGCTGATGTCCGTAGCTGAAGCCTCGTAGGACTGCTCGGAGACAATGGTACCGGTGAGAGTGTCCTTGAGCCCGGTGAGGTAGTCCTTGCCGAAGGCGTCGTTCTGGTACAGGATGCCGATCTTGGCGTCGGCGAAGTTATCGTTAATGTACGTCCCCTGGATCTTGGCATCGCTGACGTAGTCAGGGATGTAGCCGATGGTCCAGGGCCACTTGTCCACGGCGCCCCATCCGGAGAACCCGGTAGAGACGAAGAGGTCGGGAACACCGTCGTCATGGTTGCCATCCCCGTTCGGGTCGTTGAGGTAGTCAACGGCGCCCAGGTGGGCGGCAGTGCCGAGAGCGCCGACGAAGGCGAGCACCTCGTCCTGCTCGACGAGCTTCTTGGCCTTCTCCAGGGCCAGCGCCGGCTGGTACTGGTCGTCCTCAGCGATGAACTTGATGTCGCGGTCGCAGACGCCGCCATCCTCTTCGTTGACCTTATTGAAGTAGGCCTCCATGGCCGGGGTGATGACGCCGTACGGGGTGCCGCCGGTGCCGGCCAGGTCGTTTGTCTGACCGATAAGGATCTCGGTGTCGGTCACACCGGGACCCACCTCGCCACTGGGGGTTCCGCTCACGCCAGCAGTGGTGGCTGCTGGGCTTTCTTCCTCTTCATCATCATCGTCGCCACAGGCCGCGGCGGTAACCAGAAGAACGGCGGCGAGGGCTACGAGCCACAGCCAATATCTCCTCGAAACGATCATGTAGGTCTGTCTCCTTTCAGGAATTACCCGGCTAACACGTGGATTCGCGTTCCTTGTTATGGGGCATCACCCCGCTTTCCATCGCGCTCGGTCCACCTCCAGGTGAGACGCTCGCGCGTATCAGCCAGGTAGGCGAGGGCATTCCGAGGGGTGCGGGAGATGGCGCCGGCGATATCGGCAGGCTTGACCGCGGCGGCGCGGTGCAGGAATCCGGCAACCCCATAAGGCATGGCGATGATGACGAGGATCAGGATCGACCCATAGATGGTAGGCCAGAGGCGCGCACCCCGTTGCTCTCCAAAGAGCGCTGTGCCGATGTCAGTGGCGAGGTCCGGCAACAACACGACAACGAAACCTCCGATGATCGAGCCCATGATAGACCCGAGGCCGCCAATAACGATAGCCGTGAAATAATTGATGGAAAGCACGATGCCGATGGTCTGCGGACTCACGAAGCCAGTGCTGGCCAGGGCGACAAGCGAGCCGGCGACGCCAGCGAAGAAGGCGCTGATGGTGAAGGCCAGGACCTTGTAGCGGGCGACCGAGATGCCCACGGCCAGCGCGGCGACCTCAGTATCGCGGATGGCGACGAAGGCGCGCCCCCAGCGACTGCGCACCACATACCAGGCGATGGCAGCCATGATCACGGCAGTGACGAAGGCCAGGAAGAAGAACCATTCCGGGCGCTCCAGGATGCCATCGAGGAAGCCGGGCACCGGAGGCTGGCGAGGGTGCAGGCCCTGAGCACCGCCGGTGACAGAGTCGTATTTCTCGAGCACGGAAGGTAAGGCGATCATTAGCGAGAGGGTGGCCACAGCTAAATACGGCCCCGTGAGGCGGAGCGAGGGCACCCCGACGGCAACACCGGCAACAGCGGCGACGAGCCCGGACATGATCATTGCGGTCCAGAAGGGCCACTGCGCGCCGTCGAAGAAACCAAGCTGGCTTTCGCTGTCGGTGAGTATCGCCGCGGTATAGGCGCCTATCAGGACAAAGGCGCCGTGGCCCAGGGAGATCTGGCCGTTGTAGCCGGTGAGCACGTTCAGGCCGATGGCGACGATGGACCATATGGTGATGGTGGTTAGCTGCGAGGTGCGGAAGGTGCCGACCGTAAAGGGCATGTAGCAAATGACCGCGAGGACAGCGATTACGGCAACAGGGACGCGCCAGCGTGCGGGAAGGACAGGGGTGTACCGGATGAGGACGCCGACAAGGGCGGCCAGGACCAGAAACTCATAGAACTTCTCGAGTCCCGGAAGCACGTCAGACCCTCCTCACCGCGTGGCGGCCGAAGAGGCCTGTGGGCCGGATCAAGAGGACGAGTACCAGGACGAGGAGAGCCGCCGGGAGCGCGAGCTGCGGGCCGAAGAAGACGGGACCGAGGGCGAAGGTGCTGAGGATGTTCTGGGTTATGCCGATGGTAATGCCGCCAATCATGGCGCCGGGCGGGCTATCCAGCCCGCCGAGCACAGCAGCGGCGAAGGCAAAAAGAATGACCCTGAGCATTGTCGTCAGGTCCAGGAAGATGATGGGAGCGACGAGCATGCCACCCACGGCTCCAACCATGGCCGACAGGGCCCAGCCAAGCATCAGCATGCGCCCCGTGTTGATGCCCATCAGCTGCGCAGCCACCCGGTTTTGCGCGGTGCCGCGCATGGCGAGGCCCAGCTTCGTACGGTTGAAGAGCAGGTAGAGGCAGGCGGCGACGATCACCGAAATGATGATAACGGCAACCCGGTGCTGCTGGAGGGTGAGGATGCCGAAGTCGAAGGTTTCCAGTTCGGTACCGATGGGCGTGGCTGGGAAGCTCTTGGGGAGCTCCCCCTGAGCCCATATGAAGGCAGTGAGACTGTTGAAGATGACGAATAGTCCGAGCGTCACGATGACGACGTTGAGGACTGGAGCGCCCTCGACAGGCCGGATAACGGTCCGCTCGAGGAATGCGCCAAGCCCCCCCGCTATCAGGATGACGAGAGCGAACATCGCCAGGTACGGGTAACCAGCTTCGATCATTGACCAGCCGCAGAAAGTGACGAAGAGGGCCAACTCTCCCTGCGCGAAGTTGATGACGTCGGTGGAGCGGTAGATGAGGACGATACCAAGGGCGACGAGGCCGTAGATGCTCCCGGTGGCGATGCCGGCAACCGACTGGTCGAAGAACAGCTCCAGGTTATCCCACGGCTGGGGCGCCAGCAGATATGAGGCGAGGTGCGGAAGGACGGCGAGGACATTCATGCGCCCACCTCGTATCCCAGGTAAGAACGGCGGACTTTGTCGTCACCCATCAGCGCCACGGCGTTGTTCTCCAGCGCCACGGAACCCGTCTCCAGGACATAGCCGTAGGAGGCGACGGAAAGGGCCAGGCTCACGTTCTGCTCGACGACAAGGACGGCCATCTTTTCTTCGGCGTTAATCGTCTTCACGATATCGAATATCTCGCGCACGATGAGGGGAGCGAGGCCCAGCGACGGTTCGTCGAGGAGAAGAAGCCTCGGCCGGCTCATGAGGGCGCGGCCGATGGCGAGCATCTGCTGCTCGCCGCCGGAGAGGCGGTTGGCTTCCTGGGCGTGACGCTCGCGCAGGCGTGGGAAGTACTCGTAGACGCGCTGCATGTCTGACTTCACGTTGCGGTCCCGGCGGATGTAGGCGCCGAGGCGGAGGTTCTCCTCGACGGAGAGTTCCATGAACAACTCGCGGCCTTCAGGAACGTGAGAGATGCCGATGCCAACGATCTCCTGCGCCGTGCGGCGGTGCAACCGGATGCCGTCGTAATCGATCGCGCCGCGGGTGGGCCGGAGGAGGCCGGAGATGACGCGAAGGGTGGTGCTCTTGCCAGCCCCGTTGGCGCCGAGCAGGGCCACGATCTGCCCATCGGGAACCCTGAGCGAAATGCCGTGCAGGGCGACGATGGCCCCGTAGGAGGCGTGGAGGTCAGTTACTGTTAGCATCCGTCTTTCCCAGGTAGGCTTCGATGACGCTCGGGTTGTTCTGCACCTCCTGCGGCGTGCCCTGGGCGATCTTCCGACCGAAGTCGAGGACAGTGACGCGGTCGGAAATGCCCATGACTAAAGACATGTTGTGCTCGACGAGGAGGACGGTGATCTTGAGGTCAGCGCGGATATTGCGGATCAGTGCGGCGAGGCCCTGGAGCTCATAGTGGCTGAGGCCGCTGGCCGGCTCGTCCAGCATCAGCAGCCGGGGGCTGCCGGCCAGGGCACGGGCGAGTTCGACGCGCTTCTGGATGGCGAAGGGAAGGGCGCCGGCGGGGTAGTTGCGAAGATCGTTGAGACCCAGGTATTCGATGATCTCGTCCGCTGCCCTGACTGTGGCGTCTTCGGCGTGGTGTTGGCGCCGCCGAAGCAGGGGAATGGGGACGTGAAAGTCCATTGGCAGGGAGTGGCGCCCGGTCTCGACGTTGCCGGCGACGGTCATGCTGCGGAACAGGTGTGTCTGCTGGAAAGTACGGGCGATGCCGGACTGGATGACGTGGTGAGCCGGGATGTGGGTGATGTCACGGCCGCCGAAGCGGATGCGGCCGCCGTCGGGGTCGTAGAAGCGGGAGATGCAGTTGAAGACGGTGGTCTTGCCGGCCCCATTGGGGCCGATCAGACCGACAATCTCTCCCTCATGAACTTCGAACGAGACCCCGTCGAGGGCGACGATGCCGCCGAAGCGTTTGCTCAGACCGTCGATGATAAGGTCTGGCACGGCAATTCAGGTAGAGGCCTGCCTGTATTGGACTGCCACGGTAGACAGTTTTAGTGCAGCCTCACTCCGATGTCAAATACGAGCGCGAGATTATGTACGGTTCTCTACAAATTCGCGATGAAATCGGCGTATTTGTGGATTTCCTCGCCCTGGCCTAACGACGTCTGCGCGCGATGGGCCCGAGAAGCTTTGCGGCAAGACGGGACAGCAAACCCGGGCGGCTCTCCCCCTCTTCCCACAGGCGCTCTGCGTGGACGACGCCCCAGCCGGCGTCAGCCCGGCGCCATTTGCTGCGGACGATGAAGCCGGCCCCGCGGACGCTGTAGCGGATGTCGACGGTGTAATCCGAGCCGCTGCCGGAGACGGATGCGATGTCGTAACCGGAGACCCGCGGCGGCACGCCCGGGAAGGAGGCGCGGAGGGAATCGACGGCCTCAGGCGTGAGGTATTTGGCGTAGCCCTGGATGTTCATGGCAACGCGGGCGTCCGCCTGGTCGCGGACGGCAGCTTCCAGGTCTGGGGGCAGGTCCGGCATTTGGGGGAAAGTATACAGCAGGCAGGAGACAGGGGACGGCAGACAGCGCACGGCGGATGGCAGACAGCAGACAGGGGCAGCGGACATGTGGTAACGAGGGAGCGGGAGGTAGCGTCTGACTTTCAGAGGGCCGCACCACTGAAGGGCAGGTGTCTTCAAGGTGCTGCCTACTTCATCGGCCCCTGTCCTTAGTAGCGGGGCCGGTTAACGGAGGCTTGCATATGGGCAGCAACAACGACGTGATGGACCGGCTGTGGCGCGACTTCGACAGGGAGATGAAGCGCCACCGCCAGGTCATGGGCGACCTGGCCGAGAAGTTCACGGCCGAGAAGATGAAGGCCATGTGGCAGGCACAGGAGAAGGCGTACCACGAGCGACGCAAGGAGCTCGAGGCCACAGAGGGCCGCGCGATCGCAGCGGGGAACTGACAGAGGCAGCGGGGCAGCGGGCAGAGCGTTGGCCCGCCGGCCTAAGAGCCCGGCCCGTCGCGCGTGGAGATAAGGCGCAGGAAGCGGTGCTTGCCAGCCCGGACTATGGAACCGGGGCGTACGGAGCATTGCTGATCCGTGACGCGCGCGCCGTCGACCTCGATGGCACCCTGAGTGAGCAGACGGCGGGCCTCGGAGCGGCTGGGGGCGAGGCCGGAATCGACCAGGAGGTCGATCATTTCCACAGTCGCGGCACCGTC
>DASSZB010000413.1:0-4080 GCA_035702935.1 Dehalococcoidia bacterium | reverse complement strand
CGACATCAGTGGGGGCGCCCAGGGAAACGTTGTGAAGGAACCGCTCCAGCTCGTCTGCGAGCGGTGCCTGGATCTGCTTTGCGGCAAGCTCGACTGCCTGCGTGAAAGCGAATCCGGAGCGCAGTGAGTTCGAGATCAGCGTCAGGGTCTCGGCCAACTGCCTGGTGATGCGGTCCTGCCTGCGAGAGCGGTAGAACTGGAGAACGATGGCCGGAAGCATGGACGCGGCGGCTCCGTCCCCGGCGGCTATCAGGATCCCGGTGCCCGAGGCGTCGGTCAGCAAAATCGTCACAGCTGCCGCTACGCCGCCGAAGCACAACCTGATGAGCAGGAATTCGCTGACCTTCAGATTCCATCCGGCCTGGGCGAGGTCACGAGCCGCCCGTTCTGACCAGGCGTTGCCGGTCACGAGCCGCCGCAACAGAGGGAACGTGCCGGTATCGGTGCGAAGCACGTTCTCAACCGGCGCCAGGTCCGTTCGCCGGCCCATCTGGCTAAGGCGCTGTTCCACCCGCCGGGCGCCTGAGTTTGCCGTCAGCGCGAGCACGAGTGCCGCGACCGCGACGAATACGGCGATGGCTGCTACGAGTGCAAGCGTCACTAGGACCACCTCCCAACGTTGGGGAGTATGGAGTCCAGCGGAACCCCGGCCTTGGCAAACCGGTCCGAGAAGGTGGGGACCATGCCGGTGCTGGTGAGTTCGCCGATTATGCGGCCATCCTCCGCGATGGACGTCGTCTCGAACGTGAAGATCTCCTGCATGGTGACGGTCGCCTCTTCCATGCCGACGACTTCGCTGATGTTGAGCAGACGCCGCGAACCGTCGGCGAAGCGGGAGAGTTGAATGATCAGGTGGAAGGCGGCGGCCATCTGCTCGCGAATGGCCCGCGCCGGCAGGTCGAATCCGGCCATCAGGACCATGTTCTCGACTCGCGAGAGAGCGTCACGCGGGGAGTTGGCGTGGACTGTGGTAAGCGAGCCCTCATGGCCCGTGTTCATCGCCTGCATCATGTCGAACGCCTCGGGGCCGCGCACCTCGCCGATGATGATGCGGTCGGGGCGCATGCGCAGGGCGTTGCGCAGAAGATCGCGCTGGGTGACCTCGTTCTTGCCTTCGATGTTAGGCGGGCGGGCCTCCGCCGATATGACGTGGCGCTGCTGCAGCTTGAGTTCGATCGGGTCCTCGATCGTCACGATTCGCTCGCGCTCCGGGATGAACGCGGAGAGCGCGTTGAGGATGGTGGTCTTACCGGACCCGGTGCCGCCGGAGATCACGATGTTCAGGCGTAGCTGGACGCAGGCGCGGAGGAAGTCCCGGACCTGCGGCGTCATGGTCCCGTTGCTGACCAGGTCATCGATGGAGTACTTGTCGGGCCGGAACTTGCGGATCGTGATGACCGGCGAGCGCGGTACCAGCGGCGGGATGATGACGTTGACACGCGAGCCATCGGGAAGGCGAGCATCCACAAAGGGGGATGACTCGTCCACGCGGCGGCCCAGGGGCGCTATGATGCGGTCGATGACGAGCATGATGTGATCGGCGTTGCGAAAGCGCAGGGCCGAGAGGTAGATGATGCCATCACGCTCAAAGTAGATCTCGTCCGGGGAGTTGACCATGACTTCGGATATCGACTTGTCGGACACGAGAGGCTCGAGGGGACCGAGGCCTATGGCGTCGTCGATGACCCGGCGGATTACCATTTCCCGGCGTTCACCGTACAGCTGGGGGGCGATTTCGCCGGCAAGCGTGCGAACGCCCTGCTCGACAGCCTGGCGGCCGCGTTCCGGGCCGAGCTTTTCCACGGCCGAGAGGTCCATGTCCTGGATCAGGCGGTGGTGGACCTTCTGGACTATCTCTTCGTCTTCGGGTGACAGTGGCGCGAACTCGTCAACCGCCGGCTGCTCGCCGGGCGGGACGGGGATGTCCCACTGGAGTTCGTGCCCGTTATCCTGTTGCTTCGGCCAAAGCATATCTATCCCCCTTCCGGTCCTGCGACAGCCTCCGGCGGCAGCGCGGAACCTGCCACCACCGGTGCGTTGGGCCGGCGCTTGAAGAGGCCAATCCCCCGGGGCTGGCGCGGAGCTTCCGCGGGGCCGGCTCCGGTCAGCGCCTGGGCCAGCTTGATCAAGGAGCGGGCGCCGGCGCCGGACGGGTTGGCCAAGACGGCCGGGTTGCCCACCTGGGCGCCGGTGCGGACGGCGCGGTCGTACGGGATGGACCAGAAGAATTGCCGCTTGAGGACGCTCTCAATCCTGGCCGGCCGGATGCCGTCATCAGAAGAGTTCACGTTCAGGACCAGCCTGATGCGGGACTCCGGGTATGACATCTGTTGCAGCGCCTCGAGTCCAAGCAGCGAATTGTTGATACTCGAGAAATCGGTGGAGGTAACCCAGAGGACCATGTTGGCCTCGTCCAGGATGGACAGCGAGAGGTCACTCAGAATCGCGGCGGTATCGACGAGGACGATGTCAAAGCGGCGGGCGACGACGTCGACGACCTTGCGGAAGGCCTCGGGTGTCACGGTGCGCCACTGCAAGCTCTCCCGGGGCGCCGGCAATACCCAGAGCCCGCTGGAATGACGGACCAGGTAGTCGGTCACATTCGCGCGGTCGATGAGGTCGATGCCGCGAATCACGTCAATGATGCTGCGTTCGGGCCGCATGTCCAGCATGGCGGCGACGTCGCCAAAGCTGTTGTCGCCGTCGATCAGGACGACCGACTGACCCAACTTTGAAGCCAGGGCCAGACCGAGGTTCGTAGCTATCGTGGTCTTGCCCACGCCGCCCTTGGCGCCGAAAACGGTTACAACCAGACCCCTGGGACCAATGCCCTTGGCCTGGCCGGAAAGACGCAGCCGCTTCCGCTCCTCCGACTCCAGGACGGAGCGGATGGAGTCGACGAGGCGACCGACTTCGAAGGGGAGCTGCAGGAAGTTCCGCGCGCCCGCCAGCATGGCCTGGCGGACGACGTCTACATCCTCCTCGCGGGCGTAGGCGATGATCGGCGTCTCCGGGAGCACATCGAGCAGCGCTTCGATGGTCTGCAGCGCGCGCTCGGGCGGCCGGCTCATGCCGCAGATGATCACATCGGGCCTGGATTCGGCTGCCAGGGACACGGCATCTGTCCCCAGCCCGGCCTCGCCGGCGAAACCGAGTTGAGCCTGCCGGACGAGCTGCTTTACCTCAAACCGGGCCTGCGGGTCCTGGTCAACGACTAGGAGCTCAGGGACCTTTGCCATGCCATACCTCCTGCACCCACGCACTCACTACTGGTTATTCCGAGACAATCACGTCATAGGCCGGCAGATCAACCGGCTGGTCTTCGCCGAACGGCCGGAGGGTCAACCAGACTCTTTCGGCGACCTCCTGGGCAGAGACAAGCGCCTGCACCTGGGCGGGATCCAGCGCCACCGTCACTGTGCTGGCACCCGGCTGCTCATCGACGTCGTCGGGCAGCTGGCCGGAAGTGGGCAGCTCCTGCGTCCCGTCGTCCTGCGTAGAGGGCGCGGGCACGGGCTCCTGGGCCTCCTGGGCCACGGAGATGACCTCCACGTTCTGGAGGATGGTGGCGACGCGCATGAGGTCTTCGTCTTCGCCAATCCCTGGGCCGTCGTCAATGCGGAAGGCGCCGACGATGTCGACGCGGTTGCCGGGGAGCAGCAAGCCGCCGACGGCGGTGAGGTCCTGGACCTGGATCGCGACAGCGCGCTTTCCATTTGGGACGACGTAGGACAGGCCGTCGTCGTCACCCTGAGCGCCGATCTTGCCCGGCGGCACCTGCTCGCCGGAGAGTATGGCCACGCGCGCCTTCTGCCCGACAAGGGGGGTGGTCTCCGTGTAGGCGCCGGCTATCAGGAGGTCCTGGGGAACCTCGATGACGCGGAGCATATCGGCCGTGATCTCCGTGCCCGGAGAGATGTTCTGCGACGCGACTACGACTGAGGCGACAGGCACTCCCTCAGAGACGGTGGCCGTCTTGCCGTCATCGCCTTCGTTGAGGGCGACGAAAACCAGCACGGCAGCGACCAACCCGGCTGCGAGGGCAAGGAAGACGAGCGCCCTGTTGCCCCGATTCAGAGT
>DASSZB010000224.1:0-3366 GCA_035702935.1 Dehalococcoidia bacterium | reverse complement strand
GGTCCGGATGCACAATCCCCAGCTCCACCTGCCTGCGAAGGGCCGTACTGGCAGCGTAGTGGAAAGAGCGCAGCATGCCCGCCACGTCGCGGAGAGGCGAGCGTTTGAGCCGGCGCTCTCCGAGGGGGCGGGCGGGCTCCCCTTCAAAGTCGATAATGGCAAAATCCTTCCCTGTGTACAGCACCTGGCCCAGGTGGTAATCGCCGTGGACGCGTATTCGCATCCCGTCGATTCGGCGATCGATGACTCGTCGGAACATCGTGAGGAGGCTGCCCTCTGAGGCCGCCAGCCGGCGCGCATCCTCCGCCAACGGCTCGGGAAGCGCCGGTATCCGCCGTGCGAGCAGCTGGAGCACGCGGGCGGACGAGGTACGCATCGATTGGAATAGGGACTGCTGATAGAACGGAGTGAACGGCTCCGGCGCGAAGGCCGGGTCTTCCGATGCCGAAGCGAGTGCCGTGTGCAGCTCGCCCGTCCGCTGCCCGAGAAGCTCGGCAGCCTGCAAGAACGGACCGATCATGTCGGCGGCCAGGGGCGGCACGTCGCGTTCGAGCAGCGCGCAAAACGACTCCGTTGGCACGGGCACGTCCCTCGCATCGACCCCGGCTACCTCCGTGATCACGCGCTCAAGGTAGTCGCGGACAGCGTCCAGCGTGTAGTCCCAGGCACTGCCCTCGTTGGGCACGAACTGTTGGAGGATGCCGAGAGTCATTGGCTCGGCCCGGCCCCGGCGGTACTCGATATACCCGGCAACGGCGGGGACCTTCACCGCGGTTGAGTGCTCAGTCAGGAACCGGCCGACCTCCAGGTCCGGATCAACACCCGGGTTGGGACGCCGCAACAACTTCAGAATGAATCGGTCGCCGTACGTGATTGAAGTGTTGCTCTGCTCGGCGCGGAGCACGGTCGGGTCCAGGTGGACCTCCCCCCGGCCGCGGACATCCCGGAACGCTGGTGTTGGGACGGCCACGACCTCACCAGCGGAGCCGCGGAAGCTGCGATGGCGGGCGATGGCATGCAGGAGGTACGCATCGAAATTGCGGTCCCACGTGGCCTCGTAAATGACCGCCGCCTGGTCGGAACCTCTGATATGAAGGCGGGCGATGACGGCGTGTGGCAGCTCGTTGAAGATCGTCTCCGCGCGCTCGCCGGTGGCCATGGCGGCGGCGAGAAGATAGTTCTCCGGTTCGCCGTCCACGTAGCTGACCCTGAGCAGCAGCAAGGAGCTGTCTGAGGCAAGGGCGGCCGTGGTAATAGGGATGACATCCGTGATGCGGGCCTGCTGGATGAGGCGCGCCTTGCCGGCGAACCAACGGCGTGACCGCAGGTATTCCGGCAGTACCGCCTCCAGGGCCCGCGCGTGAGAGCGAACGACGTCGGCGCCCGCCTTCACGGTGAGCGCGGGCCAGCGGCGCGTGTCCTGCGGCGGGGGCTCGGCGGCGCTGATCTCCGTCGAGTCTGCCTGCAGGGAGAACCAGTAGAAGGTATGGGGGCCCACCGTGACGAAATACGGCAGCTCGCCGATGCGCGGAAACTCCGACTGGCCAAACAGCTCTACAGGCCGCCGGCCACGAAAGGCGGAAAGGTCCAGTTCCACGTACTGGACGAAGCGGGACAGGTTGGCGACGACCAGTATCGTTTCGTCCTCGAATCGCCGGATGAAGGTCAGGACTTTACGGTTGTCCGGGTACAAAAACTCGATGCTGCCGCGGCTAAAGGCTCGGTAGCGTCTGCGCAGCGCGATGAGGCGTTTCATCCACCAGAGAAGAGAGTGGGGGTTGTTCTGCTGGGCCTCTACGTTGACGGTCTCGTAATGGTACTCGGCGTCGATAGTAACCGGCAGGAATAGGCTCTGGGGGTTCGCGCGCGAGAAGCCCGCGTTGCGGTCACCGCTCCACTGCATGGGCGTACGCACGCTGTTGCGGTCGCCCAGGTAGATGTTGTCGCCCATGCCGATCTCGTCGCCGTAATAGATGATAGGCGTGCCCGGCAGGGAGAAAAGCAGCCCGTTCAAGAGTTCGATGCGCCTGCGGTTGTTCCCCAGGAGCGGCGCCAGCCGGCGGCGGATGCCCAGGTTGATGCGGGCCTGCCGGTCCTCCGCGTAGACACGGTACATGTAGTCCCTGTCTTCGTCCGTCACCATCTCCAGCGTCAGCTCATCGTGGTTGCGCAGAAAGACCGCCCACTGGCATCCCCCTGGCACAGGCGGCGTCTGATTGAGGATGTCGATGACGGGAAACCGGTCTTCCATCTGGACGGCCATGAATAACCGCGGCATGACCGGAAAATGGAACGCCATGTGGCACTCGTCGCCGTCGCCGAAGTAAGCGATCGCGTCCTCCGGCCACTGATTCGCCTCCGCAAGGAGCATGCGATTGCGATAACCGTCGTCGACATGCCGGCGGAGTTCCTTGAGGAGCGCGTGCGTTTCGGGCAGGTTCTCGCAGCTTGTGCCCTCGCGCTCGTACAGGTAAGGCACGGCGTCCAGGCGGAGCCCGTCCACCCCGGCGTCGAGCCAGAAATCCAACACATCGAAAAGGGCCTGCTTCATCTCCGGGTTCTCAAAGTTGAGGTCCGGCTGGTGCGAATAGAACCGGTGCCAGTAGTGCGAATTGGCTATCGGATCCCAGGCCCAGTTGGAAGACTCGAAATCCTTGAAGATAATCCGCGCGCTCTTGTACTTTTCCGTAGTGTCGCTCCAGACGTAGAAGTCACGCCAGCGAGAACCGGGCGGAGAGCGACGGGCGCGCTGGAACCAGGGGTGCTGGTCCGAGGTGTGGTTGAGCACGAGCTCGGTGATGACCCGAAGGCCGCGGGCGTGGGCTTCGCGCAGGAAGTTCGTGAAGTCGCGTAGCGTGCCGTAGTTCGGGTGGACGTTTGTGTAATCAGCGATGTCGTACCCGTCGTCCTTAAGCGGCGACGGATAGAATGGCAGCAGCCAGATGGCCGTGACGCCGAGGTCCTGGAGATAGTCGAGCTTTTGGGTGAGACCCCGGAAATCACCGATGCCGTCGGCGTCGCTGTCTGAGAAGGCGCGCACGTGCGTCTGGTAGATGATGGCATTGGCGTACCAGAGGGGATCTTCGTCCAGGACGCTCTCCAGTCGCCGGGTCATGGCGCCGCTTTCCCTCGAGCGCGCGGACGGCCGACGACGAAAAGGTGCGCCGGCATCACATCCGGGTTCAGTTTGATGAAGTTGTGGCCTCCGCGCCAGGTGTAGCGCGCGTCCGTCAGCAGGTCGTGCACCGCGTATGACTCGCCCGGGTCAACCCCCAACTCCTCCGTGGCAACGTCCAGCCACCCTGATTGCGTGTAGCGATAGTCCAGGTTGACCACGACAAGAAGCACTTCTGCCGAATCGTCCGT
>DASSZB010000244.1:0-3127 GCA_035702935.1 Dehalococcoidia bacterium | reverse complement strand
GCGCGTCCACGATGTCCGGGAGATGGCGCGCGTCGTCCGCATGGCGGATGCCGTGGTGCGGGCCGGCCGATCTCCGGGACAGATGGCATCTGCCGGCGGGCCCGCAGCGTACACTTTGGGAGAAGGAGGGCTTTAGGCATGCGGTTATTGCGAATCATCCCGGTAGTCTTCGCAGCGGTCGTGATCGGCGCCGGCCTCGTGGCATGCGGCGACGATGACGACGACACGGGAGGCGATGGGAGCCCGGCAGCCACGGAGAGTCCGGCGGCCGCCACGTCGCCCGGGACGAGTGGGAACGACGAGACTCCTCCAGCGGCCGGCGGCAACGTCGTGGACGTGAAGGCTGAGAACTTCGCGTTCGATCCCGCGGAGATCACCGTCCCGGCGGGCGAGCCCGTTACGTTCAGGTTCACGAACGCCGACTCGGTCTCGCACACGTTCACGCTCTACACGGACGAAGCGTTTGAGAACCCAATCGGAGGCGGCAGCGCCACCGTCCAGGAGCCCGAGATCACCGTCTCGTTTATCGACCCCGGCGAGTACTATTTCCGCTGCGAACTCCATCCCAGCCAGATGCAGGGCGAACTCAAGGCACAGTAATCGCGGCCCTGGTTGGGCGTTCACCGTAACATCTTCGCAACACCCTTAGCCCCTCCTTCGCCGTAGGAAATGAGTGAAAGGAGGACGAATCATGTTGTCCATCCGCGTTATCCTGGCTCTCTTCAGCGTGCTGGCCATCGGTGTAGGCCTCGTCGCCTGTGGAGACGACGACAACGGATCGAACAATCCCCCCGCCGCCACCAGCAAGCCCGCCGGCGCTACCACGAAGCCCGCCGCCGCTACCACGAAGCCCGCCGCTGCTACCACGAACCCCGCCGGCGCTACCACGAACCCCGCCGCCGAGGTCATCAAGGTCACCGCCAGGGACTTTTCATTCGACCCGGGTGACTTTAACGCTCCTCTCAACAAGGAGGCAACCATCGAGTTGACCAACTCCGGCAACGCGGCGCACACCCTGACCGTGTACGAGGATGACGCCCACACGAAGAAGCTCGCCGGCGCGTCCGTCCAGGTGTCCGCCGGGAATACCGGTGAATTCAACGTCACCTTCACCAAAGCTGGCGACTACTACTTCAGGTGTGAGTTTCATCCGACCCAGATGACCGGCGAAATCAAGGTGAGCTAAGGCCCTCAGGTAGCCGTCCCGCGGCGGAGCCGGTAGACTCGGGTTCGTGCAGCAGCAACACGCCCAGTCGGCCTTCGTGACCTACATCGGCGGGCGCCTCGAGGAGTGGCGGGATGGCTATGTCCGCCTCGGTCTCACCGTCGAAGAGCGCCACACCAACCCGCACGGAGTGATGCACGGCGGTGTCCTCACCACGTTGATGGACGAGGCCCTCGGCGGCGTCATCGCCTCCGTCCGCGGTTTGGACGACATGTGGAAGGCCCCGCACGCCACCGTCGACATGAACGTCAGCTTCCTCTCCAACGCTCGCACCGGGGACGAGATCACGATTGAAGGCGCGGTGCTGAAGGTTGGCCGCAGCGTCGCGTTCGCGGAAGCGGAGGCGCGCCGGAAGCGTGGAGACGTCCTCATCGCCAAGGGCCGGTTCACGTTCGTCATCACCCGGGTAGACGGGCGCGCCGCCGCGGAGGAGGCATGAGCGGTCCATCATATGCGCAGGCGCTCTTCACGGAGTTCATCGGCGCCCGCGTCGAGAGGGTCGACGAGGGAACCTGCCTCCTCTCGCTCACAGTCGAACCCCGCCACCTGGACCGGCGCAGCGGGCTCCACTCAGGCGTCCTGACGTCCCTCATGGACGCCACCATCGGCATCGGCCTGGGCTATCTGCGGCGGGACGAGGTGCGGCACCGCCCCCACGCCACGATTGAGATGAACGCCAGCTTCCTGGCCGATGGCCGGCAGGGCGACGAGATCGAGGTTGAGGGCCGCGTCATCCCGGACGGGCCGTATGGCCGCCAGGGCCGCAGCATCGCCTTCGGCGAGGCCGTCGCCCGCCGCCGCCCCGACGGAGAAGTGCTGGCGTTGTCCCGCCTCACCTTCGCCATCGCCGCCCACCGCCACCCCAGCGCGGCTCAGGGCCCCAGCCCTGGGCCAGAGCCCTCTCCGTGAGCACCGTCTACATCGCCCTCGGCGCCAATCTCGGGAACCGGGAGGCGAACCTGCGCATGGCCCTGCGCGCGATCACCCGCATGGCCCGTGTCCAGGCGATCTCCGCTCTCTACGAAAGCGAGCCCGAAGGCGGCGCTGACCAGCCCGCGTACTACAACGCTGTCTGCCGTATCGAGACCGGCCTCGAACCGCTCCCGCTGCTGCGCTTCCTCAAGGGCCTCGAGCACGAGATCGGCCGTCGCCCCACAGCAGACCCCAAAGGCCCGCGCCCCATCGACCTCGACATCCTCATGTTCGACGACCGTCAGGTAGATACCGAAGCCCTGGTCATTCCCCACCCGCGCATGACCTCGCGGCCATTCGTCCTCACCCCCCTGGCCGAGATAGCGCCGGACCTGAGCATCACCGGCGCCGGTGACACCGCGGCTGCGCTCGCGAAGAAGGCAGGCGGAGCCGGCCTCAACCGAATCGCCGCTGCCGGTTGGGACGGCGTAGCCGGCGCCCCCCAGCAAATGCGCCTGTAATCACCCTGAGGAATCGAAACCGCTCACCCTGAGGTATCGAACGGCCGATCCCCAAAACGCCAGCGAAGCCTGAGGAATCGAAGGCGAAGCGCCACCGGGGAGCGATCGGCTACCCTATCCAGGACCGCCCCTCGTAGCCGCAGACCTTCAGGTCCGCCAGAACTCCCGACCAAGCGGAGCGATAATCGCTCACCCTGAGGAATCGAAGGGCCCTTCCCCAAAACGCCAGCGAAAGCTGAGGAATCGAAGCTGGAGCGCTTCACAAGACTGCGCCGGCCCCAACCCTACCCCCTCGTAGCCGCAGACCTTCAGGTCTGCCGGGCCCTAACTAGGCCGCGACTTCCTCTTCGTCTTCCCCGTCCTCGTCTTCCCCCGTGAACAGCGTCCAGCCGATCCAGAACGCCAGGGCGCTCACCACCGCCAGTGCGCTGGCCACCGGCAGGGCCACGGCCGCGTAGCTCTTGCGGAG
>DASSZB010000162.1:0-3056 GCA_035702935.1 Dehalococcoidia bacterium | reverse complement strand
CGCTGCTGGCGTTCGTTGTGTACCTGGTGCTCGGTTCGATCGTGCTAACGATCATTAGTGGTGCGGCATTCACGAGGTTCAGGCATGCGTAGGCCACATCAGCAGATGCGCAAGCTGACCCAGAATATAGGTTGGGGGCTGGCGAGCGTGCTCGTCGTTTATCTGCTCGCGATTGCCATGCTGGGCATGCTCACGGGCAGCTAGCCCCTGCTAGCAGGGTACGAGCGGCTGTAGTCCGGCCACGTGCCGGAGGATGCGGAGCGCGTCCACAGCGCTGATCGAACCGTTGCAGTCGACGTCCCCGCTGAGGATGCAGGACGGTCCACCGGTAAGCGCGGCGACATGCCTGAGCACCCCAAGAGCATCGGGTGCCCCGATGGCGGTGTCGCAGTTCGTATCGCCCAGGGTCATGGGCAGGGGGACCCCGTCCGACTGTACCGGTTGAGAAAAGGCGGACTCACCCCCGGCGTTGAAGGCGCGGACCCGGTAGCAATAAGTGGTGTCCGGGTCGAGACTGTTGCCGTGATCATCGTCGGCGTAGGACAGGACTCCGGCCGGAACCGTGTCTACCAGGTCGAAGTCGACAGCGATGGCCAGATCGCAGGGTAGCGGGGCGCGCCAGACCTCGTAGCCCAAGTCGTTGGTAACATTAGCCCAGCTGATAGTGATGGCCCCATTACGGCTTGATCCGCCGATTTCGGGAGCCGCTGGCGGGGTGCTTGGGGTCAAGGGATAGAGGGCGGCGACTCCGGCCGCGTCGTCCGGACAGAGGGTACGCTGCACGCCTCCATAGCTCTCGTCCATGACCGGGCACGGTGTACAACCGCCGGTTGCCGAGGGGTGTCCCAGCCCCAGGGAGTGGCCGAACTCGTGGAGTAAGACGGTCTCGAGGTCGAAAGCGGCAAGGCAGTCGCCGGCGGGGCTCGTGCTCCAGGCGCTGCCGAAGTGGTCAACGTCGATCTCAACGTCCGCATCCAGGAGTTCTAACGAGATCTGGTAGTAGCAGGTGTAAGTAACGGCCAGCGTGCCCGGTGGGTGGGCGGGATCGTATATCCCGAATGATGTGTTGTTGAACCCGTCGCAAGCGCCCTGGGCGCTCGTCTGCGCCGTCTCGGCGAGAGGACCGAAGGCGAGGTAGGCTCCGGGGACCTTTTGCCATGTATGCAGGGCGCGGGCGATGGCGTCTCTGACGTCCCGTGCGCTGAGTTGCGCCGGACGCGCATCGTTAACGTTCATGTGGCGCGAAACTGGAATCGCGCTGAGCGGCCACTTCCGGCCGGTGTCGGCGTACCCGGAGGAGGCGGCAGCCGCGTCGCTGACGGCGAAGTTTTCGGCCTGCGTGAGCGCGCCCCGCGCGGCCCGGCGAACCCTGTCAGCGAGGCGGTCAAGCGTGAGGGCGGTTCCCTGGACTCGACCGTCCGCCGTCACGTCCAGCTTGCCCTGGTAACCCTGGACGGGCACGAGGTCTGAGCCTTGCCCGGCGGCGAAGATGACGGCGCGCTCGCCGGCGGCAAACTCAGGGCTGGTGCCGACCCCCAGGCCATAGTCGCCAAGTACGCCTCCCGGGACTGCAAGCCGCACAGGCGCACGGGCGGTGCCCTTCAGGACGCGCTCCGGCGTTACTGTGACGTAGGTGCGGATAGAACGTGGCTGGTTCCCGCCGCAGGACTGGAAACCGGTGACCGTGCCCACGATCACCAGAGACGATTGATCGGTGATCTCGTTAAGCGTCACCGGAACCATCAGCGCGCCGCCACCATGAGTGCCCGATGTTCCGCTCGTACGCAGAGGACCGCACGACACAGGCGCGCGCGGCGTTTGGGATGCGCCGGCGTCTGTTGCCATTAGAATCAGCAGCGCGGCCACGGCGAGGCCGGCGGCGGCTGCCGCTAATCGCCTGGGTGCGGTGGGTCTCATGGGCTCGGGATGGTGCGTGCTCGCTTTTAATCAGACGCCCGGATATCGTGTACGTTACCGTTCTATTGTCGCCGTCTCGCCTGCCTGAAGAAAGTACGCAGAGGTGGCGTGTGATTGGCGGAGAGTCGAGGAGGGTGCGGTCTGATGATCCCAGACAGGTTCAGGGCTTCAAGGCCCGAAGATTCGGGGATAGACAGCGAAAAGCTGGAGGCCGTCTTTGCGCGGGCGCAGCGCGACGTCGAGCAGGGCCTGGTCCCGAGCGCGCAGGTGGCGGTGGCCCGCAACGGCAAGGTGGCCGGGCTCCGCACGTTCGGCTCGGCGACTGATGACACCCTGTATTGCATCTTCTCCTGCACGAAAGCCATCGTGGCGGCGGCCGTCTGGCTGCTGTTCGAGGACGGTCTGCTGAAGCTGGAGGAACGGGTGGCGGATATCATCCCTGAGTTCGGGACGAACGGGAAGGAAGTCGTGACCGTCGAGCAGGTGCTGCTCCATACCGGCGGCTTCCCGTACGCGCCCTTCCGCGCCGAGCACTGGGGGTCGCGCGATGAGTTGCTCGAGGCGTTCGGGCGCTGGCGCCTGAACTGGGAGCCGGGGACGCAATACGAATACCACGCTACCTCCGCCCATTGGGTGCTGGCCGAGATAATCTTCCGGCGCACCGGCAAGGATTTCAAGGAGATGATCCGCGAGCGAGTCACCGGCCCCATGGGTCTGGACGAGCTTTTCGTGGGCTTGCCGGAAGAGTATGACGCGAGGGCGGCGGACGTCGGATTCTTCGGGGAGATCACGGAGCCGCCCGGCGGCTGGGGAGAGGTGACGCCCGATGCGATCCTGACGTTCAACCGGGAGGCGGGCCGCAGGTCCGGGATCCCCGGTGGCGGAGGCGTCACCGGGGCGGGCGAGCTGGCCATGTTCTACCAGGCGCTGATCAACGGGGGCGAGACGCACGAAGGGAAGCGCATCCTGAAACGCGAGACGGTGGAGTTCGCTACGGAGGTGCGGAACCGCCTGCCGGACCGCATCTTCAATATTCCCGCGAACCGGGGGCTGAGCATTATCGTCGCCGGCGATGACGGCAACGCATTCGCGCGGGGTTTCGGCCGCGTGGCCTCGGGGCGGGCGATAGGGCACGGCGG
>DASSZB010000070.1:0-5381 GCA_035702935.1 Dehalococcoidia bacterium | reverse complement strand
GGCCAGGCTGATGCCCGTGTTACCGCTGGTGGGCTCGAGGATCGTCTTGTCGGGGGTCAGGAGACCGCACTTCTCGGCATCGTTGACCATGTAGAGGGCGATGCGGTCTTTCACGCTGCCCGTCGGGTTGTGGCCTTCGAGCTTGGCGTAGACGTTGACGCCCGGCTTCGGGCTGAGGTGGCGCAGACGGACCAGCGGCGTGTTACCGATGGTATCGAGGATAGACTCGCTAAGCATGGGCTTATCCCGGACCCCCCGGCGTGACTGACAGTTGCTCCGTAGGGACAGAGCTTAAGCTCTGTCCAACTACATTTCGAACTCCTCCGACGTTGCGAGCACTGGAAGGGCCATTCGTAGGGACAGAGCTTAAGCTCTGTCCGCCGCCGCTCCGGTTCGGCTTAACGTTTCGAACCGACGGGGAGCGCCCCGAGTTGGACTCTATCCGTTCACGCGGTCCGGACCACGGGTAGTCCTCGATTCGCTCGACGAGTGCAGCACGCACGGGGTTGGCCCAGATGTACGCCGCCGCCCTTTCGAGATCTTCGTCGGTCCTCGCCACGTGGTCGTGGTAGCTGCGATGCCAGAGCTGCGCCCCATGCTCGGTTTTGTAGGCGATGCCTAACGCTTGTTTGAATTGCTGCATGAAGGGCTTCAGTCTTGATGATCGGGTCAGTCCCTTCACCAGCACATGCACGTGATTCGGCATGAAGCAGTATGCGAGGACTTCGAACTTATGGGCCGCCGCCAGGTCGAGCAGCTTTGCGATCGAGAAACGGACGAAGAGATCCTTGGTGAAGTGGGGGCGATTCCTTTCAGCATTCAGAGTCAGCGAATAGGCATACGGGCCCGTGTAATCGAACGTTTGTAGCCGCGGAGACGAGCGGCGCGGGCGCTTGAGGCTGCGCGGAAGCACCGGGCCGTCGGGTGTGGGCCCGTAGCGGTATTCTGAGACGAGCCCTTCAGGGACAGAGCTGAAGCTCTGTCCGTACGGTTGCCGATCGAGATGGTCCGGCAAGATCGGTTCCCGCTAGGACGAGCCGCCGGCCAGCGCCGGGAGGATTGACAGGACGTCGCCCTCCTTCAGGCGCGTGTCCAGCTTGTCCAGGAAACGGACGTCTTCATCGTTCAGGTAGATGTTCACGAAGCGGTGGATCTGGCCGTCCACCATCACCATGTCCATGATCCCCGGGTGCTTGCGGTCCAGGTCTTCCAACACTTCCCGCACCGTTGCGCCGTCACCCTGGACGGAGCGCTGCCCGCCGACGACCTTCTGGAGCGTCGCCGTTACTTTCACCTCTACTGCCATCTTTCCTCCTACGCGCCGTTGTGGTCCTGGCCTGGGAACGGCGCGCCACAGAAGCCCTCGTAATCGATCAGTTCGCTTATCGTCGGGTCGTCGCCGCACAGCGGGCACTTCGGGTCCCGCCGCAGCTTGACGACACGGAACTCCATGGAGAGCGCGTCGAACAAAAGCAGACGGCTCTCCAGGGATTCTCCGATCTCCAGTATTTGCTTGATCACTTCGATCGCCTGGATTGAGCCCATGACGCCGGTCAGGGCCCCCAGCACGCCGGCCTCCGCGCAGTTGGGCACCAACCCCGGAGGAGGCGGCGCCGGGAAGAGGCAACGGTAACAGCCGCTGCCCGGCTTGAACACCGTGGCCTGTCCGTCGAACAGCAGGATGCTGCCGTCGATGAGCGTCTTGCCCGCGAAGTAGCAGGCGTCGTTCACAAGGTAGCGGGTTGTGAAGTTGTCCGCCCCGTTCACCACCAGGTCGTACTGCGGGATTATCTCCATCGCGTTGTCCGACGTGATCGGCGTGTCGTGGATGACAACGTTGACGTCGGGGTTGTAGGAATGCAGCGTCTCCAGCGCCGACTGGGTCTTCTTCTTGCCTATGTCCTCGTTCTGGTGCAGCACCTGGCGCTGCAGGTTCGACAGGTCGACGACGTCGAAGTCGACTATGCCTATGGTGCCGACGCCGGCGAGCGCAAGGTAGAGCGCGGCCGGGCCGCCAAGCCCGCCCGCGCCGACGATGAGCACCTTCGTCTCCATCAGCTTGCGCTGGCCGGAAGGGCCTACCTGGGGCATGATGATGTGCCGGCTATAGCGGTTGACCTGCTCAGGTGTGAGAGCGCCGCCGGCCCCTCCCGCGATGGCAGGGATGACGGCCATCTCGTCGCCGTCGTTGACGGGCGTGTCGGTGCCCTGCAAGGAGTGGACCTCCTGGTTGTTCACGTAGATGTTGACGTGTCCGGGGATGTGCCCCGCGTCATCGAAGATCATGTGCCGCAGCGCCGGGTACTGCTCGCCGAGCCGGTCAAGCACTTCGCCCACGGTGCCGGCGGCCACGTTTACGTGCGTCTGGTTGCCGGTCAGCTTCCGGAAGGGCGTTGGTATGTAGACGGTCACTGGCATCTCGTTACTCCTGGTCACCTTAGGCCTCCATTGTCAGGTATCGCTCGCCGGTGTCGCAAAGCACGGTCACCACCCGCTTCCCCGCGCCCAACTGCTTCGCCACCTTCAGGGAGGCGACGACGTTGGCGCCGGCCGAAATGCCGACCAGCAAGCCTTCCTCCCGGCAAAGCCGGCGCGACATCTCGATCGCATCTTCATCTGTGATGGCGATGATCTCGTCGTACACCTCGCGGTTCAGGATCCCGGGGACGAAGCTGGCGCCAATGCCCTGGATGGCGTGGACGCCGGCACGGCCGCCCTGTAGGACGGGCGAGCGCGTGGGCTCGACGGCGACGATCAGCAGGTCCGGCAGGCGTTCCTTCAGCACCTCGCCCACGCCGGTGATCGTTCCGCCCGTGCCTACGCCGGCGACGAAGGCGTCGATGCGCCCATCCGTGGCATCCCATATCTCGAGGGCGGTTGTCTTGCGGTGGATTTCCGGGTTGGCCGCGTTCTCGAACTGCTGCGGCATGAAGTGGTCGGGGTGGCTGGACATGAGCTCCTGCGCTGCGTAGACGGCGCCGGTCATACCCTCGATCGCCGGCGTCAGGACGACCTTGGCGCCGTAGCGGGCGAGGAGGTCTCGGCGGGCCAGGCTCATGTCTTCGGGCATCGTCACTATGAGCTTGTAGCCCTTGACCGCGGCCACCATGGCCAGGCCGATGCCCGTGTTGCCGCTGGTAGGCTCCACGATCGTAGAGCCGGGCTTGAGGCGGCCTTCGCGTTCCGCCGTCTCGATCATGTTGAGGGCAATCCGGTCCTTGACGCTGCCGGCCGGGTTGAGCGACTCCATCTTGCCGAGGATCTCGGCGGAATCCCCACCCACGACGCGGTTGAGGCGCACCAGCGGGGTACCTCCCACCAGGTCAAGGACGTTTTCTGCGATCTTGCTGTCGCGGCCCATGTTTGTCTCCTAGATTACGTATCGGGTGCCGCCGGACTGCGCGGCCCGTTCGCGTTCAGCCAGGTCGGCGATGGTTGTGTTGTCGAGCACGTCCAGTATGGCCGTTCGGACCGCCTGCCACATCTCGCGCTGGGCGCATCCTCCGGCCTTTGTACAATTGCTGGCTTCGTCCAGGCAGTCGATGGGCATGATAGAGCCTTCGAGCGCCTCAATCACCTCACTGACCTTCACCTCAGCCGGGGCGCGGACAAGGGCGTGGCCGCCCTGCGGCCCGCGGACGCTGCGGATGAACCCGGCGCGGCGCAGGGTAGTGAGTAGCTGCTCCAGGTATGATTCGGGAATCTTTTGGCGCGCGGCTATTTCACCGCTCTGCGTCGGGCGGGCCTCGCCGTAATGATGGGTCAGCTCGATGAGCGCGCGGATCCCGTAGTCGCCTTTCGTTGAGATCTTCATAAAATTCCTGTGGGGCGGTCGTTGTTTAGTGAGTTCATCAACAATAGTAACATACGGGTAGGGGGTATGCAATCAGACCAGGAACAGGACGAGCGGGATGAGGAAGATGGCGCCCAGGAACGTCGCAAACCCGCGCCGGCTGTGCGTCACCTGCCGGGCTGCGGACAGGATCAGTTTCGAGTACGGCTTGTACAGGAATATGAGCACCCCCAGCGAGACCGTACCCCCGACTGCCATCTCCGTGAAGACAATCGTGAAAGCGCGCGGCGTATCCAGGAGCAAGGCGGCGACCAACGTATCGACCCATGTCGAGATATTTGCCCCCATAACGTAGGGGATGATGTTGTCCCGCCGCACATAGCCTTTGAGCGACAGCGGGATCAGCAGTGTGAGCGATATGGAGACGGAAAGGGTCATCGCGGTGATAACGAGGCCCAGCGCAAACATCGCTAATGGATGGTGCAGCCGCTCCCTGATCCGCTCCACGTGGAGGCTGGGCTGCTCGAGGTTGGGCAGCGCCCGGTCGAATATGGCGAAGGCTGACAGCAGGATGGTGATACCGCCGGCGAAGATCACCAGGCGCGGGAACCAGTCCACGGCACGCTCGACGATCGGGTCGTAGACGATGTCGATGATCGAGGTGATCCCGGGCGGCGTGCCGACCTTGATGGAATCGAACCAGCCGGCCTTGAGGACGGCGATGCCCAGCGGCAGCGCCGGCAGCCACAGTGTGAACGCCGTCAGCAGCGCCACCACCCCGATGAACAGCCCGTCGGCGGATTTCCGGTGCCACACCCACTGCAGGAAGCCGACGAACAGTACGATGAACGATGCCCCCAGCCGGGACCCGTTGATCATGGCGAACGCCTCCACGTCAGAAGTCGTGCCGCCTGAGAAGAGACTGAGCGAGATGGCGGCCACCGGCGAGCCGCTCATGACGGCGTATGACCCCAGCCAGCCGAACCCCAGCAGGTTGGGCACGCCGTCCGCGGACACCGCGTTGAGGATTGGCTTCAGGCCTCCGGCGCCGCTCTTCAGCAGTTGCAGCGCCAGGATGAACAGGAACAGGCCGGCCAGGCTGTACGCGCCTGTGCTCGCCGCCGTCAGCCAGGCGCCGTAGCGGCGGTCATGCTGGACGATCGTGACGCCGGGCTCATGCTGGGCGGGCTTCGAGGTCGCTCTGGGAGCCTCAGCCTTCGCACTCGAGCGGGCGTCCTTTAGAGCAGCGTCAGGGACGGCCGCGCCGTCGCCCAGCGGGTCATATCGCATGGTGAGGCGTGACCCTCTCCTGCATCGCTTCAATCAGCACCCGCGCCACCTCCGGGCGCGAAAACTCCACCGGCGGCTCAATGCCGCCCTTGAGCATCTCCCGCACCTGCGTGCCGGAAAGGACCACGTGTGAATCTCTGTCGTGGGGGCAGGTCTTGATGCTCCCCATCTCATCGCACTTCCTGCAAAAGAACGTGTGGTCGAACATCAACGGCGTAATCCCCAGCTCGCCCGGAGCGAATTCATCGAAGATACGCTGCGCGTCAAAAGTGCCGTAGTAGTTGCCGACCCCCGCGTG
>DASSZB010000184.1:0-10888 GCA_035702935.1 Dehalococcoidia bacterium | reverse complement strand
GGCGTGGAGTACATCGCCGACACCTCCGGGACCGCATGGACGACCATACGGCAGGACTCGAATACGGTCCCCAAGCTCTGGTTCAATGTCAATTTCACGAACAACATCAACGTCACCTACTATGCCGAAGTCGATCCCAATCACATCTACCCGGAGACTAACGAGGGCAACAACCGCTTCCCCGCCGTGGGTACGCAGAGCGTCACCTTCCAGAAGCGCCGCACGTTTGACGTGATGGGATGGCGGATGCGTTACCACCCTGCGGGCTTCACGGGCAACCAATACGCTGGCGGCTGGGCAGTGAACTCCGGAGGCGCGGACTGGCTGGAGACACTTTGGCCGGTGAAGGAAGGCGGAATCGATTACAGCCTCCACAGCGGATACATGGACTGGACCAGCGTGATCGGCAAAGGCGATGAGGCCAAGGTGGTGGCCTTGACGAAAACGATTCTCATGATAGAGGCCATGTTTCCGTGGTATGACCCGCAATTGCAGGGGCAGGAGCGTGTTAACGTCTGGACGCCACGCGCCCATTTTGTACGCGGCCTGTCAGACCCCCCAGGATGGGGCGGCGGATTCGGGGTGGCATCCGTAGGTGATGACAACCCGAACGGGAACAATACGATGGATAATCCGGGCTTTGGCGCCCACAACTTCGTCCACGAAGTGTCGCACAACACGGGCATGCGCCACATTGGCCAGCCAAAGGACCCCTGCGGCTCAGAGGACAGTGGCACCGACTGGCCTTATTCCAACTACCGCATACAGGAGTTTGGCTACGATCCGGACACCGGCAAAATCTACAACCCGTCGTCGTCGGGCGATATCATGAGCTATTGCTACGGCCCCGGGACGAACGCCTGGATCTCGCCTTTCCATTGGACTCAGCAGTTCAACGTGGAGGGTGCCATCGGATCGTTCACAGCAGGCGGACCCAGGCCCATCGTCGCCGCCGTCGGCGACGTCCTTGGCGTCGTTGCGACGGTGGACAACCCGAGCGTCGCAGGCAGCGATGGTAACAGCCTGGAACTGCACAAGACGGCCGGTGGAGGAAATATAATTCCTCCCCCACCTGGCGCCGGTTACTCGGTGGAACTCCGTAGCGGCGCCCAGGTCCTGGCCAGCCAGGACTTTGCCGCTAGCTTCGTCAATGTTGAGGACCCGGGCGCACCGCACGGGCAGGTGACGATCGCCTTCAGCATGCCGTGGGTAGACGGAACGACATCAGTGGTTCTTCTGCATGGCCCGGAAGTCCTGCAAACAGTGAACGTCAGCAGCAACGCGCCCACGGTGGTAGTCACGGACCCGTCGACGCCCGAAGTCTGGTCCGCAGGTACGGTCCAGAACCTGTCGTGGAACGGCAATGACACCGACAGCGACCCCCTGACGTATTCCGTGTTCTACAGCGACGACGGTGTGTCGTTCGAGATACTGGCAACGGGCCTCACGGGCACCAGCTACCAGGTCGACGTGGACTCCATCGCAGGCGGCAATACCGCCGTGCTGCGGGTGGTGGCCAACGACGGTGTAAACACCGGCTTCGGCGATAGCGCCGCCGTTTCCGTGCCGAACAAAGCCCCGTTTACAGCGATCACAAGCCCGGGCGACGGCGCACTGGCGCCGCTCGGCGGGCTGGTGGTGTTCAATGGAGGCGCTACCGACCTGGAGGACGGCCCCATTCCCGATGGCTCCCTGAGCTGGTCCAGCAACGTGGACGGCTTGCTGGGGACGGGTAGCTCGCTGCCCGTGAACAACCTGACGGCGGGATTGCACACGATAACCCTGCGCGCGACCGACTCAAACGCAGCGTTCACCGAAGAGTCCGTCCAGATCGTCGTGGGGTTCCCGCTGACGATCGACGTACAGCCGAATAGGATGAGCAGCGTTGGGCCGCCAGCCGGCGTGACGGTCGTCGCCACCTTGCCGCCCGGATACCCAACGGAGAACATCAACCTCAACACCCTGCGGCTGCACATCAATGGTGTGGAACTAACGCCCACGAGCAGCGAGCAACTCGGCGACCCGGACGAAGACGGTCTGCCAGAACTCAAGCTGACTTTCGACGGCGCCGCCGTGCAGGCCGCCCTGCCGGACGGCCCCGGCTCCACGGATGCAGTTCTGGCTGGCGAAATGGTGGGCGGGATGCAGATACAGGGCAGCGACACGATTGGCCTGGCTCTATCCGGAGACTCCGACTGCAGCGGGATCGTCAACGCGGTCGACGCGCTCAAGGTGCTCCGGTTTGTCGCGGGGTTTGGCCCGTCCAGTTGTATTCTCGAGACTGATGTGGACTGCAACGGCCTCGTTAACGCCGTCGACGCCCTCAAGATCCTCCGCTTCGTCGCCGGGCTCCCCCCGACCGGCCTACCGGAGGGCTGCCCTGGCATTTCGGCCCCGGCGCCGGCTGCCGCCGCCGTGATGTCAACGAGCGACAGGAGTTCAACTGGAGATGCCTGGCTCGGGGCGCTGCTGGCCGTGCCGGCGCTGGTCATGGCAGGCCGCCGGCGCAGCCGTTAAGTTACGGAGATTCGCAGGGCTGGTCGTGGCGGCCCTCCAATCAGGGGCGGATTCGGCGCTTCGTCTCAGTGGCGCGCTGAGCCGGTGGGCTCCGCAGCTCGCGGCTGAACTTCCACCAGCGACAGGTAGGCTTCCTCTTCCTGTGCGAAGTGGAGAGTCAGTATGGCGTGCAATCCATAGAGCACGCGCCGCAGTTCGGGCAGGTCCTCGGGCTGCGGACCCTCCGGCTCAATGTCCTCGAGGAGACCGCGCAACACCCGCGTTAGGTGCCTGATCTCGACATGCGACCGGACCATTGTGCCGGTTGGGTCGTCGCCTCCGAGCAACCGGGCGACCCGCGGGTAGAATGACTCCTCTTCGGCCCTCTCATGCGGGAGGAGCCTGTCCACGAGAAAGGATTGCACCTCGCGCAGCTCCGCGAGCGCGGCGCCGGGTCCCACTCTATCCAGCCGGTCCGCGACGATCCGGATGCGCTTGACGAATGGAAGGAGCTCGGAGTGTTCAGCCCGGAAGCGGCGGGTAAGCTCGGCCTCGATGGCTGTTGCCCTGGGCTGCCCCCCGTAGCCACCGAGGGCCCGCAGCGCGTTCAGGATCACGGCGACGTCGATCCCCTCCTGCAGGAGCGCGCCTGCCACCGGCGCCAGGTACCCGCCTGCCGCAAACAGCATGGCCACTAGAGAGATCCCCATCCCGGCGACTACGCTCTGGAGGGCTATGGCCCTTGCGCGCCTGGCCACCGTGATGGCCTCCGCGAGCCTATCCAGGCGGTCAACCACGAGGACGATATCGGCCGCTTCGGACGACGCCGTAGCGCCGCGCGCGCCGATGGCCACACCCACATCGGCGGCGGCGAGCGCAGGCGCGTCGTTTATGCCGTCGCCAACCATGATGGAAACGCCGTTCGAACGCTCCTCAAGTACGGCATCCACCTTCTCAGCGGGGGTGCGTTCGGCCAAGACTTCGTCAATGCCCACGGCGTGGCCGACGGTCTCGGCGACCTCGGTCCGGTCTCCAGTGACCATCACGATCCGGCGGATGCCGGCCTGTCTCAGCAAGCGGATCGTCCTGGCGCTGTCCACCCGAATGGGGTCCTCCAGGATCAACGCCCCGGCCAGGACACCGTCGATGGACACGAACATGTTGGCGAACCCGTCAAAGACCAGGCGGCGGCGCAATCGCCGCACCCACTGGGGCAGTGGCCTCTCCGTCGTCACCCATTCCAACCTACCGACCGCTACTGCGTGGCCACCGACGGTTCCCGTGATGCCCAGCCCCGTCTCCTCAATTACATCAGTCGGAAGCGCCAGCTCCAGCCCTTGTTCGCGCGCCGCCCGCACGATGGCGGTCGCCAGTAGGTGCGGTGACATCTGTTCGATGGACGCCGCCAGGCGCAGCATCGTCTCGGGATCGTAGAGTCCCGGCGCTTCCACATCAGTCAGCGCGGGGCGGCCGGCGGTAAGCGTGCCCGTCTTGTCGAAGAGGAGCACACGGGCGCCGGCAAGCGTTTCCACCACCGCACCGCCCTTCACGATCACCCCGCGCCGGGCCGCGCGCGACACGCCCGAGATGATGGCGATCGGCGCCGCGAGGATGAGCGGACAGGGCGTCGCGACGACGATCACGGCCAGCGCCCTCACGGCATCGCCGGAGAGGAGCCAGGCAACCCCGGCCACGGCAAGCGTAAGAGGCACGAAGACCAGCGCGAAACGGTCGGCCATCCGCACGAATGGCGCCTTCGATTCTTGCGCCTCACGCACCAGGCGGACGATTCCCGCGTAGGTGCTGTGCTCGGCCGTGGTTACGGCGATCATGTCGAAGGCCCCGCCCACGTTAACGGCTCCGCTGGCGATCTGCTCGCCGCGCGACCGCTCAGCGGGGTTGGGCTCGCCGGTCAGCGCAGATTCATCCAGGACGGCGTAGTCCCCACTGACGAAGCCGTCCACCGGCACGATCTCGCCCGGCTTGACCAGTAGGCGGTCGCCCGGACGCACGTCATCGAGGAGCGGCGACGTGAGCCCGCCTCCTTCGTAGCGATGAACGATGCGCGGCGCCCGTTCCAGGAGACCGGTCAGCTCCCGGCGGGCCCGGGCGCCAGCATATTGTTCCAGGCTCCAACCTGTTGCCAGCATGAGGGCGATGATTGCGCCCGCAAGGTACTCGCCCAGAGCCAGGGCGCCGGCGATGGCCAGGAAGGCGATTAGATCGACCCCGGGCTCGCGGCGGAGCAGGTCACGGACCACGTAAACGCAGAGTGGCACAAGTCCTAGCAGGGACGCTGCGGCCCAGGTGACTTCAGCCGTCCCGCCGGCGCCCAGGATCCAGGCGACACCCCCGAGCAGGGTACTTGCAGTGACCGAAAGGAGAATGGCAACCTTGGCCTCCCCGGAGGCCAGGGCGTTGAACAGGCGGGCTGGGGTCCCCTTCATGTCATCACTCGCAGCCGGCGCCCCGCCCGGCGCCGTGCTAAGCCACCTCGCAGCCTAATTGTACCGCGATTCACATAGTAGCCGCGGGTGTATGCTTGCGCGGCTAGATGCCCGGGCCGTTGGTCCGGCAAACCCGCCGCGACTACCGCTTGGGCGGGCCGGGGCTTCCCGCGAAGTCGATGAAGGCGACCGGGACGCCGCTGGCCGCCGAGGCATGCACGCTGGCGATGCGACCGCCCTGCAACGCCGGATGCGGGTCGCCCACCGGGAACTCCCGCGCCTTCAGCGATTCCACTAGCCCGTCTATCCCCGTCACCTCGAACGCCAGGCCGGCGACCTTGCCGCTAGCCGGCGCGCCACCTTCGATAGGGCCTATGACTTCGATGATCACGTCGCCAGGACGCAAGAACGCGAAGGCCTGGGTCCCGCGCTCGAAGGTACGCTTGGTGGGAACGCCGAACCAGTCCTCCATCCGCTGCGATGCCGCCCGCACGTCGGGCACTCGCAGAACGACGTGGTCAATGCGGGTGATGACGGACTCATGAGTCCCGTGGCCGCGCAGGCCCGCCTCCGGTTCCACGACCTCTATCAAAGCGCCCTCGAAAGCCTCCGGGCGCAGATAGCTCAAGCGGCCGGTAAACCCGTCGCGAGGCTGCTCGTCGGCCAGGGGAACGCCCTTGTCACGCAGGCGCTCGACCTGCGCGTCGACGCAGTCGCTCCACAGAGCGACGTGGTGCAGGCCTTCCCCGTGCTCCTCGATATGCTGGGCGAACGGGGAATCACCAGCGACGGGCTCAATCAGCTCAAGGTAACTGCCGCCGGCGGCAAGCATGACCGCGCGGACGCCACGGGAGGGGATGTCGCCCTCTTTCACCAGCTCCAGGGAAAGAGCATCGCGGTAAAAGGCAAGCGCGCGCTCCAGGCTGCGAACGGCGATTCCCACGTGGTGCACATCCCGGATCATGGGGCGCCAGTATAGCACGCTGCCCCGCTTTACTTGCCGCGGGAGCGACGGCTAGACTTCACCCCGCCGGCAGGACGCCATTTTCTTCGACAGGAGCCACATATGAAGGTTGAGACCGCGCTTATCGCCCCCACGATTCAGTCCTACGCGGAACAGGCCCGCCGCATCGAAGACGCGGGCTATGACTCGGTGATCACGCCGGAGGCGGGGCACGACCCCTTCCTGCCGCTGATGGTCATCGCCGAGCACACGAAGAGGCTGAAGTTCGGCACCGGCGTAGCTATCGCCTTCCCGCGGAGCCCGATGGTGACGGCGCAGATCGCCTGGGATTTGCAGAGGTACTCCGGCGGGCGATTCATATTGGGCCTGGGGACCCAGGTGAAGGGCCACAACGAGCGACGGTACTCCACGCCATGGCCATCACCCCCCGGGCCCCGGTTGCGGGAGTACATCCTCTGCATGAAGGTCATCTTCAGAACGTTCCAGACGGGGGCGCGGCCGGAGTACAAGGGACAGCACTACGAGTTCTCCCTCATCTCGCCGTTCTTCAACCCGGGAGCCAACGAGGACGGCCGCGTCCCCATCTACATCTCGGCCGTCAACAAGTTCAACTGTCGCCTCGTTGGTGAGCTATGCGACGGCATCCGCATGCACGGGTTCAACACGCCGAAGTACACAAAAGAAGTGATTATCCCGGCCATCGCCGAAGGCGCGAGGAAGGCCGGCCGCGACCTCTCCGAGATCGACATCGTGGGCGGCAGCTTCGTTATTGCCGGGAAGAACGAGGAGGAGGTGGAGAAGGCGAAGGCGCCCGTGCGCCAGCAGCTGGCGTTCTACGCCTCGACGCGTGTCTACCACCCGGTGCTGGAAGTGCACGGCTGGCAGGACGTGGGCCAGCAGCTCTTCCGCCTCTCCATGGAGGGTAAGTGGCCGGAGATGGGCGCCATGATCACCGACGAGATGCTGGAAGAGTTCGCCATCATCGGCACGTACGACCAGGTGGTCCCCAGGATCAAGCAGCGCTACCAGGGGGTGGTGACCACCCTGGACTTCGGATTCGGCGTGCGCACGCCGGAGCAGGCCGAGGCTCTGGCCGACCTGGTCCAGGAGATCAAGCAGGCCTAGTGGCGATAACACCAGGCGACATCTACGTCGGCCTGGACGGGCGCGGCCCGTCCGGCGCCGCCCTTCGCGTGCACTACCGAGACTGGGGCGGGTCCGGCACGGAGGTCGTGCTGCTGCACGGCCTGTCTTCCAGTAGCCGCATCTGGGACATGACCGCCCCGCTCCTGGCCCGCAATTGCCGCGTCGTCGCCATCGACCAGCGCGGGCACGGGCTGACAGACCGGCCCGACAGCGAGTACACCTTCGACGAGGTGTGCGGTGACCTGGAAGCGCTCCTGGCGGTTCTGGGCTGGCAGCGGCCGGTCCTCGTCGGGCACTCCTGGGGCGCCGGTGTCGCCCTGCAGTTCGCGGTGGACCACCCGGCGAGTGTGCGAGGGCTCGTGCTGGTGGACGGCGGAATGACCGAGATCTCCGCGACGCTCAACTGGGAGCAGGCAGAGAGGGTGATGCGGCCGCCGGCGATCGACGGGGTGCCGCTCGACAGGTTCGTGGGGTTTGCCAGCACCTGGCCGCACTTCCGGGATATCTGGTCGCCGCAGCTCCGGGAGATGATGCTTTCCAACTTCCTGGTGGAGGACGGCAAGGTCTACCGGCGGCTGACGATGGAGAATCACATGAAGGTGGTGCGCGCCATCTACGACCAGCGGCCCACGGAACTTTATCCGAAGGTGCAGGCGCCGGTGCTGCTGGTCCCGGCCCTCCGAGAGCCCGAGAACGACCAGGAGCGGGCGTGGCAGGCGTCGAGGGAACGTGGCCTGGAGGCGGCTCAGCGGCTGCTGAAAAACAGCACGCTAACCGTCATGGAGGACACGCCGCACGACGTGCCGGTCTTCAGGCCCGAGCACCTGGCGAGAGCCATCGCCGAGTTCGCAGGAGGTTTGGCCTAGTAGCTCGAGTCGGAGTCCTCTTCCTCGGCCTCGGTGGCCAGGAACATTTTGAAGACGCGGTCGAACGAATTGGTGTCCAGCACCGCGTCGCCACCGTCGTAGGACGCGCTCTCGATGAGCATCTCCATCAAGTCCCTGGCGTAGGAAGTCCGGACACGGAGACCGGGCTCCGAGTAGAGGCACCGGACGGCGTGCTCGAGGGCGCCGGTAGCCACGCGGATGCCCTTTTCCTCGCAAACCCTGTACAGCACCTCCAGGAACTCCTGCGGCTTGGGGTTCGGGATCTCCACCTTGTACAGGATGCGGCGGAGCAGCGAGTCGTCCGCCAGCTTCTTGATAGAGATGTTCGTGCCGAGCAGAAGCTGGGTGGAGAAAGGCACAGTAAGCTTCTCGCCTGAAGTAAGCGAGAGGGTGTCGGAGCCGCGCTCGATGGGGATCATCAGCCTGGTCAGCATGTCCCGCGCGGAGACCCGCTGGCGGCCAAAGTCGTCGATGATCAGCGCGCCGCCCTGCGCCTTGATGTGAGGGGGCGCCTGGTAGAAGCGGGCGGCCGGGTCGTAGGCGAGGTCCATGGAGTCTTCGGCCATTTCGGCGCCCATGATCACCGCCGGGCGCTGGATGAGCACCCAGCGGCGGTCCATCCTGTTGTCCTCTTTGACGCCCAGCTCGGTGTCGGGCTCATCGATCGGCACGTGAACGGACTGGTCGAAGACGCGGATCGTCTGTCCGAAGGCGTAAATGGCGTAGGGCACGAGAGCGACGCCGTCCAAACCGTTGGCGAACCCTTCCAGGATGCTGGTCTTGCCGTTGCCCGACGGGCCGTACAGGAGCGTGGGCTTGCTGGAGTACAGGGCCCGCGCGACCGAGTCGGAGACCTCCGGCGCCAGGACCATGCTATCCAGCACACTCTTGATGCGGGGCCGCGAAAGCTCTTGCTTGTATTCGTGCAGCCTGCGGATGACCTCGTTGTATTGCTCCGCGGTGACAGGGCAGGGGCCGGCGTAGCGGCTGCGCTCGAGCGCCTGGGCCGCGCGCAGGTTGCCGCGATCCGTGAGGCGGTACCGGTAGTTGCCGGTGTAGAGGTCGGACTGGCTCATAATCTCCACGAGGTGCTCTTCGGCGAGGTTGGAGATGACCTGCTGGACGATGCCGGGGCCAAGGCCGATGCGGCGGATGAGCTGCGTGAAGGCGGGGGTGCCGGAGTAGTGGATGATCTTGAGGGCCAGGTCCGTCAGGAACGCCTTCGAGAGCCCCAGCTCCAGCAGGGATTGGGGCTGCTTCGGCAGCAGCGGGGAGCTGTGGATGCTGTCGGGCTCCATCATGTCCGGGGCGGCGCGGGTGCGGATGAACTGGGCGAACGCGTGCGGCTGGTCGCCGGGCTCGTCGCCCTCTTCCAGGAGTTCGGGGGAGACTTCTGGGGGCGCCTCCACCACCGGCGCCTGGGCGACGCCTTCCTGGTTCATCGTGCTTACCGGGTGCCCGGAGGTAGGTTCCTCCTGGGTGCCCTGCGGCTGAGATTCGTCTTGCTGCCCATTTCGAAAATTCATCCCAATACCTCGCCTGCCCCGGTGAGGGGCGCAGATAGAGCGTCTCCTGTCTAGGGAATAGACGCGCAGCTTAACCCAACCGTTACCGGAGTTAAGGTTGAGGGTGCGGTTATTGACTGGGTTTAGGGCCGGTGCTATAAATTTTCTATAGTTTGTGAAAATCGACACCAAGTGGCGCGCATGCAATGGAGATCCCACCAGTAGTCATCGACCGCCTTCCCCTGTATGCGCGCGCCCTCTCTTCGCTGGAGGGACGCGGGCGCGAGGTAGTCAGCTCGCAGGAGCTGGGTCAGTTGCTAAACGTCACGCCGGCCCAGATCCGCAAGGACCTGAGCTACTTCGGGCGTTTCGGCAAGCAGGGGCGCGGGTACAACGTGCAGAAGCTGCTGGACGAGCTGCGCCGCATACTGGGACTCAACCGGCAGTGGCGGATGGCGCTGGTGGGCATCGGCCGGCTGGGCCGGGCCATCCTGGGATACGAAGGATTCACCCCCCAAGGCTTCCGCATCGTCGAGGCGTTTGACTCCGATACCGATACGATCGGCACCGACATTCACGGCCTTGTCATCAAGGACACCGCCGACCTGGAGGAAGTCCTCAATAAAAACCGCGTGGATGTCGGCATCGTCGCCGTGCCCGGGGAGATCGCCCAGGGTGTGATAGACGCGCTGGTCCGCTGCGGCGTGCGGGCCATCCTCAACTACGCGCCGATAGCGGCGCACACCCCCCGCGGCGTGCACATCAAGCGCATCGACCCCGTGCTGGCGCTCCAGGGGATGACCTACTACCTGAAGCAGGGCGTCGCCGCGAAATAACCGGGCGCCGGCCGCCCAGGAAAGCCGGGAGGGCATTCGTGCCGAGACACCACATCGAGATCAGCCTGCCGACGAAACCCCTGAAGAACGTGGACACCACGATTACCATCTGGAGCGACAACGAGAAGCTCGGCGAGCTGCGCGTCTCCAGGGGCTCCCTCGACTGGAAGCCGGCCGGGAAGAGGGCTGTAAAGAGGATCTCCTGGGAGCGCTTCGCGGAGATGCTGGACGAGGCGTGAACGAGCGTTAGAAGCTGACGAGCCACTCGCCCTCGGCGGGCTGGGCTCGCTTGATAAGGTCCAGGTGGTCCAGCGCGATGCCGGCGCCCATGGCCACGCACTCCAGCGGGTTCTCCGCCACGTAGCACGGGATGCCGATCTCCTGCGTGATCAGGCGATCGAGGTGGCGGAGCAGGCCCGTGCCACCCGTGAGGACGATCCCCCGGTCCACCACGTCTGACGCCAGCTCCGGCGGCGTGCGCTCAAGGACCGAGCGGACGGCGCCGGTGATGGCCTGCAGCGGATCCTGGATAGCCTGGCAGATGTCTGTGCTGGTGACGGTGATGGTGCGGGGGAGGCCCGTGATCTGGTCCCGGCCACGCACCTGG
>DASSZB010000003.1:0-2778 GCA_035702935.1 Dehalococcoidia bacterium | reverse complement strand
ACAAGATCCCGTCACCCGATCAACTGGTGGACGAGGCCCTCACGGCCGGGCGGATCGACATCACGTTGCCGTTTGTGAAGCGCGAGTCGTTGAGGCTGTTGGGGCAGGACGGATCGCTTCCGACCGCCAAGCAGCTTGTCGCCAACTGGAAGGAGGACGGGTGGTTCGAGCAGCTGGCAGAGTTTTACGAGAACAACTACCCGGACGTCTCACAGGCCAAGGCGGAATCCATCCGGAAGGCTATCGAAGAGTTGAGGAAGATCACAAAGCAGGTGGCCTATCCGGACATGCTGACCACATGGTTGACTTACGCCGATAACAGAGGCCACCCGGGCCTGGAGGGGACAAACAGAGGGTGCTTCCGCTGCCACACCACGCTGGTCAGGGTGGGCGACGGAGAACGTCTACCCGGCGGCGTCGGTGGGAGCGGCTGCCTGGCCTGTCACAACCTCGGGGAGAAGGGCGAGGAACAGCTCGGCGGCGACCCGATCAGTTCGCCGGAATGCGCCTACTGTCACGTGTCAATCCCGGTGACGGAGATCGAGCGTCACATTCCAGACGCGCCTGGAAATTAGGCGCGCGCGCCCGAGAATGGGCAAAAAGGTGGTGGAGATAGCGGGACTCGAACCCGCAACCTCGGCGATGCGAACGCCGCGCTCTCCCAGTTGAGCTATATCCCCACGCTGGATCGATTATAGCAGACGGTCGCTGTGCGCCGGGTCCTGGCTTCAGTCCCTGAGCAGGCCCGGGATGGCGTCGATCGTGACCATCCCGCCCTCAACATCGATTTTCGTGACGACGTCCTCGATGACGGGTATCAGGTTCTCCCCGGACGGGCCGGTTACCACGAAGACGTCGTTTTCCCTGGCGGAAATGATGTCGGAGACGCGTCCTAGATCCCGGCCTTCGGTTGTGATTACCCGCAGCCCGATGAGCTGGAAGCGGTAGAACTCCCCTTCGGGTAGGGGATCCAGGTCGGCCTCCTGGACGAGGATGTACTCGCCGCGTAGCGCGGCAGCCGTCTCCCGGTCATCGGAGCCCGCCAGCTTCAGGTACATTCGCCCGGCGCCGCCGACGCGTTCGATTCGAGAGTCACGCCCTCCGATGCGGACGCTGCGCCCGGCTACCAGCACCCCCCGTCCAGCGAGGGGCTCAATGTTGACCTCACCGCGGACCCCACGGGCACCTAGTATGCGGGCTATCGCCACAAAGCCCTGCGGCGGTTCGGCCATCAGACTGAAGTTCTGGACGCCGGCCCGAGGCCGGTGCGCGTCCAGGTTTCGACCCTTGGTATCGTTCTGCCGGCCGCGCTAGCCGATTTCCAGGACAGCCTTCTCGCCCCGGCGGATGGCCGCGACCTTGAGTAGTGTGCGCATGGCGTTTGCGATGCGCCCCTGTTTGCCGATCACGCGGCCCATGTCTCCCTCGGCGACTTTGAGGTGGAAAATGGTGTGGTCGCCCCCATCCTCCTCCGTGACCTGGACTTCCTCTGGGTTGTCGACGATGGCCCGGGCCATGAATTCGATGAGCTCTTTCATGGGAATTTACTCCGTGGACTCGGCTTCGGCAGGCTCGGCATCGGGTTCCGGAGCGGATTCCTCCGGCGCCGGGGCCTCAGCTGGCTCCTCGGCGGGAGCAACCTCTTCGGCCACGGGCGGCGGAGCCGGTGCCGCGGCGGCTGCCGGAGCCGGCGCCGCAGCAGCTTCCGCGACCTTCTTGCCCTTCTTGCCGGCAGGCACATCCTTGCCTACGTAGCGGACGGGCGCCAGGCCGGCCTTCTCCATGACGCCAAGGCGAGTGAGGATCTTAGCGGCGGTGCCTGATGGCTGCGCGCCCTTCTGGAGCCACTGCACAGCTTCCTCTTCCTTGACTGTGATAGTCGCGGGGTTGGTCAGCGGGTTGTAGTGGCCGATTATCTTGATGAACGCGCCCTCACGCGGTGCGCGCGAATCAGCGACAACGATGCGGTAGGCAGGCTGTTTCTTCTTGCCTACCCTGGCTAATCGAATCCGTAGCAAATGAGCACCTCCGGGGGATGTGGATCAGGCTACCGGAGGAACGGCGTTATCTTGGAGCCGCGGCCGGAACTGATCATCTGGATGATTCTCTTGGCTTCGAAGTACTGCTTCAGTACCTTGTTAACGTCTGCTGGCGTGGTGCCGCTGCCTCTGGCGATCCGCTTGCGGCGGCTCCCGTCAATGATATCAGGATAGTGGCGCTCTTCCTTCGTCATCGAGTAGATAATGGCCTCGATGCGCTTGAAGTAGCTTTCGTCCATCTCGTCGACCTTTAGCTGGTTCTTGATCTGCGAGAGGCCGGGGATCATTCCCAGGAGGTTACTGATTGGCCCCATGCGCTTGATACGCTGGTATTGGTCCAGGAAATCATCCAGCGTCAGCTGACCCTTCTTCATTCGCTGCGTAAGCGACTCCGCCTCTTCGTCAGTGATCTCCGACTTGGCTTTCTCGATGAGCGTGAGGAGGTCTCCCATGCCGAGGATGCGGGAAGCGAAGCGGTCCGGGTAGAAGAGTTCCAACGCGTCCGGCTTCTCACCCATCCCAACAAACTTGATGGGTACGCCAGTGACGGCGCGGATAGACAGCGCGGCCCCACCACGGGCGTCGCCGTCAAGCTTGGTAAGGATGAGGCCCGTGAGCCCGATCGCTTCGTTGAACTGTTCGGCGGCCGTGACGGCCTCCTGGCCGGTCATGGCGTCGGCGACCATGATGACCTCGGTCGGGCCCAGGACCTTGTGCAGCGCCTTCAGGTCGTCCCGGT
>DASSZB010000332.1:0-4879 GCA_035702935.1 Dehalococcoidia bacterium | reverse complement strand
GCTAGCCGCGCCTGCCATGCCCAGCGAAACCACGAAGCCGTGCGGTGGCGCGGCAGAAGGAGAAAGACATGAGGACAAACGAAGGGCTTGCCGACAGGCTGATCCGGGTGACCCTGGGCCTCGCCGTCCTGTCGCTACTGGGCATCGGACCGGTGCCCGGCTGGGGCCTGGCCGGCCTTATCGGCCTGATCCCGCTGGTCACCGGCCTGGTTGGGTACTGCCCGACCTACACACTACTTGGTATTGACACGCGGGGCGGCGCCCGCCGCCCGGCAGAAGGGAGATAAGCCATGGATTGGACGATCGTTGTCTCAGTACTGGTCGCTCTGCTCCTGTGGCTCGCGGTCCTGGCGTCGGTGGTTGCGCTCGTATTCATTCCCATCACCGCAGTTTTCCGGAGCCGCGTCCGGGGGCTCATGGAATCGAACATGGCTCACTGCAAGGAAATGTTCCGGTCCCGCGAAGTGACTGCCGCTGCCAGTCCGGCGCTAGGTTCTTGCTGCGGACGCGAAACTCCGGAAGGGACGTGAGAAATGCGTTACAGGGAGATGAGTGTGACCCCAACCGTCAAGGCACCGGACAGGCCAGTGCTGAACCGTCTGGCCGGGGCGGTTCGAGTGAACGAAGCGCAGAAGATGACCTGGCTGCGCATCTTTCTAAGAGTTGTTTCCCTCGGATATCTCGCAGCGTTCATCCCGTGGATCACACTCATCCTCCTGGACGCGCCTGTCCTGTCCCCGGGAAGCACGTTCGCACCGCTGCTCAGGTTTCAGCCCTACAACGCCGACTACGAAGCCATGCTCGCAGCAATTAACATCGTGTGGGCGCTCATGCTGTGGCGAGCTTCGGAGGACCCAGCGAAGCACTCCATGTTTATCGATTACACCATCTGGGCAAGTGCGGCGCATGGTTTCGTGATGCTCATCGTTACGCCGATTCAGAAGGGCCTGCCCATGACGTTCATTGAAGGTGTCCCCCTGTTCTTCCTGGCAGCCGTGCTCTTGTGGCTTCGACCCAGCGACTCCCGGCGGGGCGCGCCGGTCAGCCTGGCCAACCAGGTGCGTCGTGGAAGGCAGTATGGCAGCAACCGTACTGCATCGCCGGTGCACCGGCCAAGATTCGGGCCAGATCCTACAGTCGCTGCCGAAGGCAGACACACAGTCTATCGCGGGCGAAGGTTTTCCAGGGTGTCAGTTCAGGCATTTAGTTCAATCTCCAATTGAGATGCTCCGATGAACCGCGTAAGCGCTGTGCGGCTTTTCTGAGGAGATGAAGGGAGCGAAACAAAATGGCAACAGCAACACCGGATTTTTCAATTAAGGTCGATGGCATCAAAGGCCTTTGCCCGGCGGGCGAGCGCTGGGCAGAGGACAAGATCCAGAACAAGCGGATACCGGTCCTGGCCTGCGAAGGGCCCTGCGTGCGGGGAGAGATCGCCCGCTTGGCCGCCAACCGCGTTGCCCGCGAGTCCGGCTTTTCCCGGGCCTGCTTTCCAGAGACGGTATTCGTGCCACATTCGTCGATGGCCCGCTGGGTGAAGGATGCCGACGAGGTCGTGATGATCGACGGCTGCTTCCTGAAGTGCTTTGGGCGCGTCCTCAACAACGTCATCGACTCGGAGAAGATCACCCACATCGACGCCCTGCCGTACTACAACAAGTACACGGATCTGTTCGACATGAACGACGTCCCGCGAAACGAGCTGGAGGAAACGGCCCGCCAGGTGGCGGACCAGATTTTGCCGGGGCTGCGCGCCTCTCTGGCATCCCGCCCCGGAGCCACCCCGGGGCAGGCGGCTTGTTCGGGCGCGCCGGAGTCGGAGGTCAGTCAGGGCTGTAGCGGCGGCTGACAGCCAACGCCAGGGGCGCCTGCCTTCGGGCATTTCTTGATTCCGTTTGACGGGGTCGGGTTTTTCCCCACAAAGAATGCGGAAAAGCCCGACCTCTTTCCGTCTTGACGGCGCCGCCAAACGGCAGATGAATAGAATTCATAGAACAATCCTATACGTGTGAATACGCATCGTTCGATGTCAAGCGAATGGAGCCGGGCGATGGCCCATGAAACCCCCAATTTTTCCATCCATGTCGACGGAGTAACTGGCGTGTGCCCAGCAGCCGAGAGATGGGCTGAAGACAAGCTGGTCAACAGGCGCATACCTGTCCTTGCTTGCGAAAGCGCCTGCATCCGAGGAGACATCGCCAGGCTAGCCGCCAACATTATCGCCGCCGAACCTCCTTTCGCTCGCATGTGCTATGCCGAGACGGCTTTCGTGCCGCACTCGGCCATGGCCCGCTGGGTCAAGGAAGCCGAGCAGGTCATCATGATCAACGGCTGTTTCCTGCAGTGCTTCGGGCGCGTCCTCAACAACCTGGTCGACCGCGCGAAGATCACGCACATCGATGCCCTGTCCCTCTACAACAAGTACACGGACGTCTTCTACATGGAGGATGTTCCGCAAGCCGAGCGCTACGAAACGGCGCGCGGGGTCGCGGAGAAGATCCTCCGCCGCCTGCGCTCTGCCGTCGCGGCCGGGCAGGACGCCATTCTGCTGTATGAGACCTCTGTGTGCGAACCAGAAGCCGGCCTCGACGAGGAGTGCACCGGCGACTGCGAGGAAGATTGAGCCGCTCGGGACACGACGGTGCCGCCATGGAAGAGGGCCCGCTCGTCCAGTACACAGCGACTGCGGACGGCTTCAGCATCGCCTACTGGACGCTCGGTGAGGGTCCGCCCATCGTCCAGTTGCCCGCCATCCCCTACAGCCACATCGCCTTGGAGTGGGAGCAGCCACGGCTTCGCCGCACCTACGAGCTTCTAGCGGCGCAGCTCAGGCTCGTCCGCTATGATGGCCGCGGCCTGGGGCTCTCCCAGCGCGACGTGATGAGTTTTTCGCTGGAGACCATGCTCGCTGACTTGGACGCCGTCGTGAACGCCCTGGACGCCCCGCAGGTCACTCTTCTCGGTGTCATCAACAGCGGCGCCGTGGCCATCGCCTACGCCGCCCGCCACCCGGAACGAGTCTCCCAGCTCGTGCTCTGGTGTCCGGTTGTGGACGGCTCGGTACACGTCAACAACCCGCGGCTCCAGGCCGTCAGGCAGGTGCTGGAGACGGACTGGGAGCTGTACACCCGGACGGTGGCGCACAGCCTCCTCGGGTGGACGGAGAGCGACGCCGCCCTCCAGTTCGCCGAGTACATTCGCGCTGGCATCACGCAGGACACGGCGCGCCAGCTCGTCCCGGAGATACTGAAGCTCAACGTGTGGGACGACCTGCCCCGCGTCCGGTGTCCAACGCTGATCCTCCACCGGCCGACACTGCCTCTTTTCCCGACGGGCGTGATGGAGAGGGTGGCCGGTGGCATACCGAACGCCCAGCTGGCCCTCATGGACGGCGATTCGGCGGTGCCCTGGCTGGGCGATTGGCGCGCCCTCCCGCGGATTGTTTACCGTTTCCTGGGACTAACCCCTTTTTCAGCAGCCGGTCGCACGCGCGCCCTCAAGCTGCTGTCCATGAGGCAGCAATCACTCACCCCCCGAGAGCGCGAGATAGTGGACTTCGTCGTGCGCGGTCTGACGAACCGCCAGATCGCCGAAGAGTTATTCCTCTCCGAGAAGACGGTCGAGAACCATATCGGCCGCATCCTGGTCAAGACCGACCTGCCCTCGCGCACGCGGCTGGCGGCGTACGCCATCGAGAACGGCCTCGTCAGCAAGTCTGCCTGACGCGACACGTCAGTCTCTGACTCCGAAATTAGGGGGCATCCCCCTAGAGAGACCTCCAGACCCGGGCCTACGGTATTGTCATCGGCGATAACCGCCGGCTCTGGGGAAAGGAGGAACGCAAAGATGGAACGCTACACAGCTCCGAACAACTGGCCGCTGGTCGTCCTCGGTGCCCTGGCCGGGCTAGGCCTCCTGGCCGTGACCGCCGCCGTTGTCTCGGCGGCCACCTGCTGGGACTAGTCACACATGACCGGTCCGAGCAGGCCGTGGACAAGCACAGAATTCCGAGAAGGAGGTGAAAGCAATGCACGGCGGAGACATGGGTACCCTTGGATGGTCGATGATGATGATCATGCCCCTGCTGTGGCTGGGCATCCCCGCCCTGATCGCCTGGGCTATCTGGACCGTTTCCCGGTCCCGGTAAGAACCGTCGCAGCATAACCAGGCCTTTGAGGTTCGGCCGGGCGCCTCGGTGGCGGGGGCCCGGTCGAGGGCCTGGACGCTACTTCTTGCGCTTGCGCTCAGTCTCGGCCGCTTCGATTGCCGCCATCCGGGCCCCGACCAGCTTCCTCACCAGCTCTTCCGGCAGCGGCTGGCCCGGCAGGAAGCGGACCGTGCCCTTCGAGACGTCGTACCCGGCCAGCTCGTCCTGGAACGCGACCACGGCAGGGCCGTATAGAGCGCAGTGGTTCTTGGCCGCCGCGAAGTACACCAGCGGCCGCCCCCTGTACTTGAACCCCGGCATGCCGTAGGCCATCCCTTCCACGGCATCGGGCGCCGCGGCCCTGATCATCCGGCGCATCTCCGAAAGGGCCGAGCGCTTGTCATCCGGCAGGTCCGCCAGGTACCCGTCGACGTCAGTTGGCTTCGCGTTCATTGTGGAACCCATCCTTCAAGGGCGTTGGTGGTTCGCCAGCCAGTCGACGATGGTCTTCACGAGCCACCCCGGGCTCTCGTGGTGCACAAGGTGGCCGGCGCCCTTCGCCTCGATGAACTCCGCCTGCTGCATCGCCCCCGCCATCTCCGCCACCATGGCGGGCGTGATAGTGAACGTATCGTTCTCGCCGCAGATGAGGAGCGCCGGGCAGGCGATTTCGCCCGCGCGCTTCCAACTGATGTCCCCGCCGCGGGCGATGATCTTGCTCCAGGCCTTCGC
>DASSZB010000205.1:0-2043 GCA_035702935.1 Dehalococcoidia bacterium | reverse complement strand
ATGCCGCGGTTCGGGTAAAGGCCCATGCCCACCGCGAAGTAGAACTCGCCGTCATTAGCGTAGCCGTTGAACCAGTAGCGGTCGTAGACGTTGCGGTCGCTGGAGGCGGGGTGGGCTACGGGCTCGGGCGTCTGGTGGACCGGGTAGTCGTCAAATCGGGTGAGCATCGTTTCCTCCTGCTGCAGTCTGGGCGGCCCGCGTCCCAATTGAACAGACAACGACGCCTACGTTCAACGCTTTCTCTTGCGCCGGGGCGCCGCCCTCACCGCGGTGTGGAGGGCCACGGCGCCTCCGCCCAGCAGCCTCACGCGCACGTTCTCGAGACCCGCTTCCCGCAGCATGCCCGCAAGCGCCGCCGCGTCCGGGACTCCCCGGAGAGAGTGCGGCAGGTAGCGGTAAGCCGCGCGGTCGCCGCTGAGCGCCCCGGCGAGGGGTGGCAGCAACCGGTTGAAGTAGAAGCGGTAGGCGGTCCCGAAAATCCCCGCCGGAGGCTGCGTCATATCCAGGCAGACAAGACGGCCGCCGGGGCGGAGGACACGCGACATCTCGGCTAGCCCGGCCGGGAGGTTGGCCAGGTTACGAAGGAGAAAGGAATTGACCAGGACGTCGAACGTCGCGTCGGGGAAGGGGAGGGAAAGGGCGTCGGCGAGAACGAAGGAAACGTCCTTCGTGCCCTCCGTCTTGCGGGAGGCGGCGCCCAGCATGGCCCGCGAAAAGTCGGCGCCGATGACGCGGGAGGCTCCTCGTTGTCGCAGTTCTATCGTCATGTCGCCGGTCCCGGTGCCGAGGTCGAGAGCGATGACGCCGGGAGGACGCGCCGCTCGGGCGGCCTGGATCCGCCAGCGCCCGTCCATGCCCAGGCTCATCAGCCGGTTCAGGAGATCGTAACGGGGCACGATCCGGCCGAACATCGCGCGGACTTGACGGGGGTCGCGGGCAGGCATCTCGCCGATCATCGTAGCGCATGGGGCCTTCCGCGCTCCTTCATCCGGGCTTCATCACGGGACGCCTATACTTGTCGCGGAGGCGAAAGCGTCTTGCGAGTACTCGTGGTCGAAGATGAGGAGCGTATCGCGGAGTTCATCCGCAAAGGGCTGACGGAGCACGGCTACGCTGTCGACGTCGCCCGTGACGGCGAAGAAGCCCTCGACTGGGCGGACATCGCCGGCTTTGACCTCATCGTCCTCGACGTCATGCTGCCGGTCCGAGATGGCTTCGACGTATGCCGGATACTGCGGGCCAGGGGGCTGCGATCGCCCGTCCTCATGCTCACCGCCCGCGACGCCGTGGAGGACCGTGTGGCGGGGCTGGACAGCGGCGCCGACGATTACCTGGTGAAGCCGTTCGCCTTCGCCGAGCTGCTGGCGAGGCTGCGGGCGCTTTCCAGGAGGCCGCCGCAGGCCCAGACAACCGTGCTCACGGTGGGTGACCTGGTCGTGGACACCGCGACCCGCGAAGTGACGCGCGGCGGCGCGGTAGTGGAGCTGACCACGAAGGAATACGCTCTCCTGGAGTACCTGGTGCGGTACGCGGAGCAGGTGCTGACCCGCACCATGATCGCCGAGCACGTCTGGAACTACGATTTCGACAACGCCACCAACGTAATCGACGTGCACGTCAAGAACCTGAGACGGAAGCTCGATGGTGATTCGGCGGTCAAGCTGATCCACACCGTGAGGGGCGCCGGCTACCGTATTTCGGCGCGGCACGCGGGATGAATGCGCGCTTCCTGCGATCGCTCCGCGTCCGGCTCACACTGTGGTACGTTCTGCTCCTGGCAGTCATCCTGGCCGGATTCAGCGGCGGCGTGTACCTGGCCCTCCGCCAGCACCTGAACGAAAACCTGGACGACTCCATCGATAGCCGCCTGCAGGTCCTGCTGGCAACCGTTGAGTACAACGGTGGTGAGCCTACACTTGACCTGCCCGCCGAAGAAGCCGGGGAACGGGAAGACTTTGCGCGGGTGTTCAACCTGGATGGGGGCGTCACCTTCGACGACAGTCAAGGGCAAGCGCCCATAGACGAAGGCCTCGTCGAGGCGGC
>DASSZB010000115.1:0-4642 GCA_035702935.1 Dehalococcoidia bacterium | reverse complement strand
GGGCGTCCTGGTAGATAAATGCAGCGGCAGGCATCGTGTCCACGAGGGTGCGGAATTTCTCCTCGCTGGCGGCCAGCGCTTGCTCCGCCACCTTCCGCTCCGTGATGTCGCTGACAATGCCGAGTATGGCGGGCTGGCCCTCGTACTGTATGACAGCTCCCGAGTAGAGCCCCCAGCGCGGCTCGCCGTCCTTCTTCAGAAAACGCAACTCGTACGTCGCTGGCACATCTTCGCCCCTCAGACGTGCCTGACCACGCTCCCGAACAAGATCACGGTAATCAGGATGGACTACATCCCAGAAATTCAGATGAGCGAGGTCTTTCTCCTCGTAACCCAGGACCTCGTAGCACGCCCTGTTAGCGTAGCGGTACCCTGTCCCCTGAAAGATAAATGCGGCGGCCGGCATCGTGTCGACGAGAGTGCGGAACTTCTGCTCGCTCTCCGTCAGAGCCTCTTCGGCCTGCTTGCGCCCCGTGATGTCAAAGGACATCCCCAGGCACCCGATAATCTCGCCGTTCGGCGAGCGCAGGGGCTCAATTCGCGACTCGAACCAGATACCCAGGAAGTTAAGCTCAAACGATGTCGAGGTGCCGTCCAGCGCTGCCACATGGGCGTCGAACAACGTGCTGTCACTCGATTCCAGGGGATAACGCGGTGGAATCGTCCGTCCCATGAATTCGCGGACATCCACACCCAGCCGGCTCAGAGCGGCGCCGGCTGCGTGCGTGACCACCAGGTTCCGGTCCGTCGTCCAGAGCACGGATGGCATTTGCCCTGTCATCAAGGCTAGCTGCTCCTCGCGTTCGTGGAGCGCATCGGCGGTAGCCCGCGCCTCCGTGATGTCGAACATGCACCCCACCGTGGCCGGCGCGCCCTCGAACTCTATGGGACTGACCGCGACCAGGCCCCAGCGCTCTTCACCGCTCTTGGTGACGAATTTGAGCTCATAGCGCTCGGGGAGAGGTTCCCCGCGTTGTCTGGCGAGTCCGCGCCCGCGCACCAGTTCCTGGAAATCTGGGTGGACGGCTTGCCAGAAGTCCATTGTCATCAGCTCGTCAACCGTGTATCCGGCGATCTCCTCCGCTCGGGAGGACGCGAAGCGGAATCTGCCATCCTGGATGATGAAAGTCAGTGCGGGCAGGGCTTCGGCCAGGCGGCGGAACTTTTCTTCGCTCGCTCGCAAACCACGCGCCGCCTTCCGCTCCGCCGTGATGTCCTGTCCCACGGACACGAAATGCGTGACGTTGCCGGCGTCGTCGGATACCGGGGACACCTCGGCAAAGATCGTGACGGTGTCGCCGCTCTTCTTTTTAGTCTCGATTGCGCCCCGCCAGGGCAGCCCGGCGCTCAGCCTGCTGTCCATGTCGACGCGAGTGGCGGAGTCCACGTCACCAAGTTCCTGGATCAGGCGGCCTGCCAGCTCGTTCTCGTCGAAACCTGTGACCGCGCAGAAGCGCGGGTTAACGTACTCTATCTTGCCGATGCGGTCGACAACCAGGATGAGGCTGAGCCTCTGTTCGACGAGCGTGCGAAAGGTAATCGGCGATTCCCCGGCACCGTGACGGGTGATGCTGCGGGCTTCGTCGCCCAACTCGTGGCTCCGGCCCCTACCGGACGATGGCATCCCTCTCCTGGCTCCACTATGGGAGGTACGACCCTCCCCCGGGCCCTGCGACCTGGCAGGGCGGTTCCCCTCGTAGGCCGGATTATACTCCGGCGCTCACCGGAGTCAAGAAGTCACAGAACGCCAGCTGCTGGCGACGCCCGTCCCGTCAGGAGACGAATTCGTCGACGAGGGCGATGGCGTAGGGCGCCTGCTCGCGGCAGGCGTCGCACTTCACGCATTTCTCCTGGTCGATCCGGTAACTGCCGCCATCGTTCACTACGGCGCCCGTCGGGCAGATGGCTTCCGCCAGCGGCAACCGGTCAGACTGGTGGAGCACTTCGTAGCGGATCAGGCCGGCGCACTTCTTCGCCGGGCAGCGCTTGCGCTCCACGTGTTCCAGCAACTCGTCCTCGAAGAAGCGGAACATGGACATGACGCTGGTGGGCGCTGCCTGGCCGTGGACGCAGTTGGAGTTGCGCATCGTCTCGCCCAGGAGGCGGATTAGTTCGAGGTCCGCCTTGCGCCCGCGGCCGCTGGCGATGCGGCGCAGGATCTCCAGCAGGCGGCGCGTCCCGGCGAAGCAGGTCGTGCAGCGCCCGCAGGACTCGTCTTCGGCGAACCACTCGAAGTAGACGCAGAGGTCGACGATGCAGTTGGTGTCGTCCAGGACCACGAGGCCACCGGAGCCCATGAACATGCCGCGGTCCTTGAATGGCTCCGGCTCCAACGGGATATCGATATCCCTGCCCGGGACGATGCCCGAGAGCGGGCCGCCGGGCTGGATAGCCTTGATCGAGCGGCCTTCGGGCGGTCCGCCGCCGGCACCGAGGATGAGGTCGCTCATGGGGGTGCCCATTGGCACCTCGAGGATGCCCACACGCTGGATCTGCCCGGAAAGGGAGAACATCTTCGTCCCTCTGTTCTTCTCGGTGCCCATAGCGGCATACCAGTCCGCGCCGTGACGCATGATCATCGGGGCGCTGGCATAGGATTCGACGTTGTTCACGTTGGAGGGCTGGGCGAACACGCCGGCCTGCGCGGGGAACGGCGGCTTGATCTTGGGCATTCCGCGCCGGTCCTCCAGGGAGGCGATGAGGCCCGTCTCTTCACCGCAAACGTAGCTCCCGGCGCCGCGGATCACCTCGATCTCGAAGTTGAACCCGCTCCCCAGGATGTTCTCACCCAGGAATCCCTTCTCTCGGGCCTGCTCTACGGCCTTTCTCACGCGGGCGACCGGCAGCGGATACTCGTCGCGGATGTAGATGTAGCCCTTGTCCGCGTCCGAGGCGAGGCCGCCGATGATGATCCCTTCGACAGTGGAGTGCGGGTCGCTCTCCAGCAGGTTGCGGTTGACGAACGAACCCGGGTCGCCCTCGTCCGCGTTGCAGATCATGTACTTTGGGTGGCGGTCCGAGCCGCGCAGGAACTCCCACTTGCGGGCCGTGGGGAAGGCGGCGCCGCCGCGGCCCCAGAGGCCGGACTCCATGACTTCCTTGATCACCGCTTCGCCGCCGACGCGGACGGCCTTATGCAGGCCCTCATACCCCCCGCGGGCTATATAGTGGTCGATGTTCTCGGGGTCCGTTACCCCGCAGTTCTCCATCAAGCGCCGGACCTGTCCGCGCCAGAACGGCAGCGAGGCCAGGGGCGGGATGTCGCCGCGCCCGCTCTCACCGCCGACAGCGAGTGCCAGCCCGGATGCGATTCGGTTTTGCCTTATGGCTTCCATTAGCGCCGGTAACCGGTCCGCCGTCACGTGCTGGTAGTACACTGACGTCCCGCCCGTCGAAACGACCTCGACGATGGGCTCGGCGTAGCAGAGGCCCATGCAGCCCGTCACCATCACGTCGGCGTCAACGCTCCCGGCGCGGAGCGCCTCTCGGATCGCCGCCAGCGTCCCGGCCGCCCCGGACGAGCGCGAGCAGGTCGCGTCCTGGACGCGGATGAGCGTGCGCGCGGGTTTGGCGAAGGGCGCCCAGGCTTTCTCGGCGTCCGCGCGGATCTCCTGGTACGTGGCCATCTAGGCGGTGTCTCCGTTTGTTGGCGCTGCGTCAGGTGGCGCTTCGGTTGCGGCCGCCGGGGCTGGCTCGCCCTTGAGCGCGCGCGCCCATTCGATCGCCTCGCTGGCGGTGAGGGGGCCGATGTACTTGCCATCGTGGCGGAGGAGGGGCGCCAGGTGGCAGGTGCCGTCGCACTGCGCCAGGCGCAGCTCGAATTTGCCGTCCGGCGTGGCCCGGTTCATCGCGCAGCCCAGGACCGCCTCCAGCCCGCGTCTGATGTTCAGCGAGCCCTTGAGCAGGCAGGCCGGGCCGCTGCACCACTCCACGACCTCTTCGGCCGGCGGTTCAGTGTGGATCTCGGAGTAGAAGTCGATGGTGCCGAAGATGATGGCCGGCGTCGTGTTGAACTTCGCGGCCAGAAGCGGGACTGCTTCCCGCGGGACGTAGCCGTATTCGTGCTGGACGCGGTGAAACGCTTCGAGGAGGTCGACGTTGTCGGGGCGCAGGTCGGCAATCAGCTCATGGACGCGGGTGATGGTCTCAGTGCTGCCAGGGACGGGCCCGACGGCGGAGAGGCGCGAGTTGTGACTGGCCTGTGAAAACAATCCCCTGGTCTTTCCTCGCTAAGGTCGTAGATTGTGTAAGCCGTCACATATGATAGCGAGGCCCCTGGGCTGGGGCAACGCGCTCAAGGCGCCAGCAGCGCGTCCACGAATTCGCGGGGCTCGAACGGAGCCAGGTCCTTCGGCGCCTCGCCGGTGCCCACGAAGCGCACCGGCACGCCCAGCTGGTCGCAGACGGAGAAGACGACGCCGCCCTTGGCCGTGCCGTCCAGCTTCGACAGCAGGATTCCCGTCACGCCGACGGCCTCCGTGAAGTATTTGGCCTGCGGCATCGCGTTCTGTCCCGTCGTGGCGTCGAGGACGAGCAGGACCTCATGAGGGCCGTCTGGCACTGTGCGCTGGATGATTCGGTTCACCTTCCGCAGCTCGTCCATCAGATGTGCCTTGGTGTGCAGGCGGCCGGCAGTGTCGAT
>DASSZB010000083.1:0-2134 GCA_035702935.1 Dehalococcoidia bacterium | reverse complement strand
GCCGGGACTGCGCGTTCGTCCGGTACATGACGGCGACGGACCGGTGTGGCAACTTCTCGTCCCGGCTCAGCCTCTTAATCTCCTCCGCCACGAAAGCCGCTTCGTCTTCGTGGTCATACGCTTCGTGGACGACGACGGGGCCGCCGGGCCCGTTCTCCGTCCACAGGTTCTTCTCCTTCCGCTGCTTGTTGAGCGCGATCACGGAGTGGGCCGAGTCCAGGATCGTCTGCGTGGAGGGGTAGTTCTGGTCTAGGATGACCACGCGCGCGTCGGGGACGTCGTGCTCGAAGTTGAGGATGTTCCGGATGTCGGCGGAACGCCAGCTGTATATCGACTGGTCCGGATCGCCGACGACGCAGATGTTGCGGTGCCGCGACGCCAGCTGCTTGCCGAGGACATACTGCGAGATATTGGTGTCCTGGAACTCGTCGATGTGGACGTACTGGTACCGGTCGGCGTACTTCTCCAGCACGTCCTCGCGCTCCTGGAACAGCTCTACCGTTCTCACCAGGATGTCGTCGAAGTCCAGCGCCTGGTTCTCCTCCAGGATGTCCTGGTAGCGCAGGTACACGCGAGACGTGACCTCCTGGAAGTAGTCCGCCACGATGGCCGCGAACTGCCGGGGCCCCTGCAGCTCGCTCTTGGCCCGCGAGATGGCCGATAGCACAGCGCGAGCGGCTACCCGCTTGGGGTCCAGCCCCAGGTCGTCCAGCGCGCGCTTAACCGCTGATATTTGGTCGCTATCGTCGTAGATGGTGAAGCCGCGCGGCACGCCGATGTGCTCCCCGTCGATGCGCAGGATCCGGGAGCATACTGCGTGGAAGGTGCCCAGCGTTATGTCGTGTCCCACGTCCTCCCCGACCAGCGCCAGCACGCGGTCTCGCATCTCGCGGGCAGCCTTGTTCGTGAACGTGACGGCGATGATCCGTCGCGGCCGCACCTCTTTCTCCATGACGAGAAACGCGACCCGGTGGGCGATTACCCGCGTCTTGCCGCTGCCGGGCCCGGCCAGGATTAGCAGGGGTCCATCGGTGCACTCAACGGCTTCGCGCTGGCGTAGGTTAAGCGCCTCGAGTATCGAGGAGGTTGTGGTCACTCCTCGATTGTAGGGTATGGAGTGGGTGTGGTCAGGGGTCTCAGGGAGCGATTACAGGAACATCAGGGCGCCGAAGATCATCCCGGCGACGAGGCAGGCGCCGGCGAACCACATCAGCCCATTCCCGAGCCCCTGGTTAGTCTTCTTCACCCTGGAGCCAAGCCAGATGCCGAGGCCGCCGAGGACCGGCGGCAGGAGGACCAGCGCCAGGACCGAACAGACGATGGCGCCGATTACCAGCGCTGTGGACGAGTCAGTGGCGGGGCCGTAAGCCGCGCCCCCGGGCGAAACCCCGCCCGCCGCGGGTGTACCACAGGAATTGCAGAACCCGGCGGATTCTCCCAGGTGACTGCCACATCTTGCGCAGAACATATCTCCGTGTCCCCTTTCAAAGGCCTGCCTGTAAGACGCGCCGGACGCCTCGCGGGTAACAAACGAGGTCAGGAAACTCCTCCGGGTGGTTTGAGGGGGCACGCCGCGCATTGCGGGAGGAGGCGATCGACGGCCGGGTCTGCGACGCCGGCCTTTCGGAGCATTTCGATGAGCGGCCAGAGCGGGAGGCCGACGACGTTGCAGTAGCAGCCGTCGTAAGACTCCACCGGCCGGAAGACCTCGTCCTGGATGGCGTAGGCGCCCGCCTTGTCGAAGGGATCTCCTCGGGTGATCGCGGCCGCGACCTCCTCGTCGGCGTAATCGCGCATCGTCACCCGCGTGAGCGGCTGCCGGGCCAGCGCCCCGCGTTCGCCCCGGGGCAGCAGCGCGACGGCGGTGATGACCTCGTGGGTGCGGCCCCGGAGGGCGCAAAGCATCTCGCGGGCCTCCTCAGCGTCACGAGGCTTCCCGAGAATCCTGCCATCGAGCACGACAATGGTGTCCGCGGCCATTATGGGCGCTTCCGGGTCCAGCAGGCGCGCGGCCTCTGCCTTCTCCCTGGCGATGCGGCGCGCCTCCACCTCCGGGCGTGAACCGCCGAACGCCTCGTCAACGTCCACGGGCCTGACCTCGAACTCCACGCCGAGCAGCGACAGCAGCTCCCGG
>DASSZB010000055.1:0-2087 GCA_035702935.1 Dehalococcoidia bacterium | reverse complement strand
GCCCCTGCGAGTGCCAGGACTCGCGTCCTGCGCCTCAACAGTATAGCAGGCGCTCCCTCAGCCACCGCGCCGCAGGAGCGCCACCGCCCGGTCCGGGAAGTTCGTGCAGATCCCGTCCACCCCCAGCGTGATCAGCCGCTGAATCGCCTCCGATGGGTCGCTCGTCCACGTGTAGAGCGACAGTCCGTGACGCCGGCAGTCCAGCGCCAGCGCCTCGTCCACGCCCGCGAAGAACACGCTCACCCCCTGCAGCCCCAGCCGCACCGCCGTCCCCCGCATGCCCGGCCAGTTGGGCAGCGACTGCGGCGACACGAGCAGCGCGCACGGGATCCGCGGCTCCGCCAGCCGCATGTTCTCCAGCGCCTGCGGGAAGAAGGACCAGGCCATCACGTCGTCCAGCGGGCCCGCCTCCAGCACCGCGTCGCGCAGATGCTCCTCGATGCCCGGCTGCTTGATCTCGCACACGAGAAGCACCCTCCCCTTCGTCAGCTCCAGCACCTCCGCCAGCGTGGGCGGCGGCTCGCCACCGGCATCAAGCTCCCGCATCTGCCCCAGCGTCATCCCGGCGACAGCGCCGGTCCCGTTCGTCGTCGCGTCGACCGTGAGGTCGTGCATGAGGACGGGCACCCCGTCGGACGTAGCCTGCACGTCGATCTCGATGGCGTCAGAGCCCAGCTCGATCGCCTTGCGGACGCCGGCCAGCGTATTCGCCGGGGCGTGCCCGCCGCAGGCGGCATGGGAGATCACCAGCGGGTCCATGAGGCGAGTATAAGGGCAGTAGCGGACAGCAAACAGCAGACAGTGGAGCGGTCGTGCTAGGAGACGGGAGCTTCGACGGCCGCGTCAGCGTTGAGCAGCACCTTCCGCCGTTCGACTATGTCCATCGCCAGCTCGCGGGTGACCAGTGCACACTCGAACCGCTGCGGCGACGCGTAGTAGTCGCGCCGTAAGTCCAGCATGGCGATAAGCCGGTGCAGCTCCTGCGCCAGGTATCGTATGGACACACGCCAGTCGATGGCGAGATCGGAGTTGTGGGACAGCCGCCGGTCGGCGCAGAAGAACTGGCAGGCCCGGTCGATGTCAGACTCGATGCGCGCCGCGATGGTGCGGTGAGCCTCGCGCGTCATCTCCCACTCGGTTTGAGGGTCCGGGAAGAAGGGCAGGACGCGGCCTAGGCGCTCGCGGAGCGACTCGTCGGCCCCGTCCGCGTCGATCTCCAGGTTCAGCCGCTTCTGCTGCGCGAGAAACAGTCCGAGGATGTACATCTCGTCGTCGATCAGCTGTACGCCCTTGGGGAGGATGTCCAGCACATCTTGCGCCCAGCCGCGGACCTTGCGGTCCAATTCATCGGTACGGCGCTGAAGGCTCCTGAGGGTTCGCTCGTCCCTGGGGACGTAAAGTTCGTCTAGCTGGCGCAGCAACTCACAACTCCATGTGCTTGCAGGAAGGTTCCAGAAGTAATGAGCAGCGGGCCTGTGGAGCCGTTACCCCGGCCGGTATTGGGCTGGGTGAACAGTCGGTAACAGAGGCCGGCGAGGGCGGTTACCGCCGTGCCGGTCGCCTCGCTTGTCCGGGAGTCCGGTCGGGGCCTAGAATTGGGCGCGCAACGGAGGTGACCAATGCCTGTCGATAGCTTCAAATTCTTGCCCGGGTCGATTGCGGCCTATTACCGGAACCTGCCGGTCCAGAAAACAGAACCGGTTCCCTGGGCGCCGCTCAAGAAGCCGCTCCCCGAGGCGCGCGTCGCGCTGGTGACCACCGCCGGCATCTTCGTCCAGGGCGCGGAGCCCGGGTTCGACGAAGACGGCGAACGCCGCAACCCCATGTGGGGCGACCCGACTTTTCGGCGCATCCCGCGCGACGTCCCTCCGGACGGGATTGGCACGTCCCATCTCCACATCAACAACCGTGACCTGAAGTCCGACCTCAACGTCCAGCTCCCGGTGCATCGCCTCGCGGAGCTGGAGGCAGTAGGGGTGATCGGCTCGCTGGCGCCCACGGCGTACTCCTTCATGGGGTATCAGATGGACACGCGCGAATGGCGGGAGCGGTACGCGCCGGAGGTGGCCGGCCTGATGAAGGACGAG
>DASSZB010000150.1:0-4214 GCA_035702935.1 Dehalococcoidia bacterium | reverse complement strand
TGCCGCCTGAGGAGTGCGTCCACATCGACGATCTCGAGAACAACGTGCTCGGCGCCGAGTCTGCCGGCTTTAAGGCCGTGCACCACACCGGCGACTTCTACGCCCTGGAGGCCTCTCTCCGGGCGCTCGGAGTCGCCTGGTAATTATTGGGGTGAAGCCTGACGTGCCGGTGGGGCGAAATCCCGTTGACAGGCTGCACCCCGTTTCGCTACGATTAGTGGGTAATAAGCGAAGTTTCTGCTTGCAAAACCAGCCCACGGAAGGGAACCTGCCATGCTGACGATGACTGATAAGGCGGCCGAGAAGGCGAAGGCGCTGTTCGAAGAGAAGGGCGTGGCCGATGCCGGCCTGCGCGTATTTGTCGTCGGCGGCGGCTGCTCCGGCTACCAGTACGGCATGGCCCTGGCCCGCGAGTACGACGACGATGACCTCGTGATCGAGCACTCCGGCGTCAAGATCGTCGTCGACCCCGACAGCGCTCCGCTCCTCGAAGGCGCCGAGATCGACTACGTGGACGACCTGATGAAGGCCGGCTTCACGATCTACAACCCGAACGCCACCAAGTCCTGCGCCTGCGGCCAGTCCTTTGACACCGCCGAGAGCGGCGGCCAGGCGCGCCCCTGCGGCGGCCACTAAGAGCGAAACTCGCGACGAAACTGGAAACTGGGATGGGCCCGGCGGAAACGCCGGGCCTTTCGTTTGGGCCATGGGCAATGGGCGACTGGCCGGGGATGGAGTTCACGGAGAAGTGGCGGGCGGAGCACTGGCGCCTCGCCTTCAAAGGCAACTTGCACGAGGTCCCGGAGTTCGACTACGAACGCATCGAAGCCTTGATTCGGCAGGCGGTCGGAGGCTAATCCCGTACGCTCCCCGCCAATTGCGTCGAGCCATTTCGTAAGCCAGGTTGCCCCGTTCCCGCCCGTTCCGCTACGCTTGTACGCACTGTGAGCGAGGAGACGTATGATCTGGCATCCCCAGCCACGGATGCTGCCCCGCGGGCCGCGCCCGTGACCGCCAAACCCGCCGGCGAGCCCCAAACCTTCCGCGAGAAGGTCGAAGCCGGTCGCTTCGTGATGTCCGTGGAGGTGGACCCGCCGCACGGGCTCAGCCCCCGTCGCGCCGTCGCCGGCGCTAGGGAACTGCATGAGGCGGGCGCGGACGCCATCAACGTCGGCGATAGCCCTACCGCCAAGGTGCGGATGTCGCCGCTGGCCATGTCCGTCCTCCTCAAGGAAGAGGTCGGCTGCGAGATCGTCATGCACTACACGACGCGCGACCGCAACGCCATGGCCATTCATTCGGACATGGTCGGCGCCCACGTGCTGGGCATCCGCACGGTCCTCTGCCTGCGTGGCGACCCGCCGTCTGTCGGCGGGTACACGGACATCGTCGGCGTTTGGGATGTGAGTGCGGTGGGTTTGATGCGCTTCCTCAAGCTGCTCAACGAGGGCGTCGACTTTACCGGCAAGTCCATCGGCAGCAAGCACGCCGAGTTCTTCATCGGCGCCTCCGCCAACCTCAACGCAGACCCGATTGAGCCGGAGTTGCGGCTGATGCGCCGCAAAGTGGAAGCCGGTGCCCACTTCTTCATGACCCAGAACATCTTCGACGAGAAAGTGCTGGAACGCTTCCTCGATGGGGCGAACAAGTTCAAGCGCCCGATAATCGTGGGCGTCCTGCCTTTGGCTAACTCCCGCCACGCCGAGTTCCTCCACAACGAGGTCCCCGGCATGTACCTCCCTGACGCCGTACGCGACCGCATGCGCCGTGCCGGCGAGGAACGGGGGCCGAAGGAAGGCCAGGCCATGGCGCGGGATTTCATCGCGTTGTGCAAGGAGAAGGCCTCAGGGGTGTACCTGGTGCCGTCATTCGGACGGTACGACATCGTCGCAGACCTGATAGCGGAGTCGCGCTAGGCTGCGGCCGCTCATCCCCGCACGCATGCTATGATGGCGGCGTTCGCGCCGAAACATCGCAGAGAGGCTTGTCCATGTACCTGGTTGTGAGAACGTACGAGCACACCGATCCCAGCTACGGGGAAGAAGGCTTCCGCCGTGTGCGCGATGGCCTTCTGCCCGCCCTCGCCGAGATCGACGGCTTCGTCTCCTACTACTCCGCGTACGACCCCTCTCGCGGCAGCGTCACATCAGTGAGCGTCTACGAGTCGCGTGAAGCTGCCGAAGAGGCCAACCGCATCGCCGTCGAGTGGGGATCGAAAAACCTCGCCGCCATGGGCACTGTTAACCCCACGGCCTGGGTCGGCGACGTGCTCGTAGCCACCGAAGCCCTCCCACCCAGGTAGCCGCTCCCTGAACGCTGACAGCTAGCCGCTGAAGGCTGATCTCATGGCCCATCCCATCGTCCTCTTCGACGGCATCTGCAACTTCTGCGACGCCTCCGTCAACTGGATCATCGCCCGTGACCGGCGCGGGGTGTTCCGCTTCGCCGCCCTGCAATCCGCGGCGGGCGAGCGTCTGCAGCGAGAGCGGGGGCTGGACCCGAATGCGTTGGATACGCTCGTGCTCGTGGAAGACGCGGGTGTGTATCGGAAATCCGGAGCGGCTCTACGCGTCCTCCGCCGCCTGCGCTGGCCCTGGCCGATCTTCATCGGGCTAATCGCGGTGCCGCCGTTCGTGCGTGATTTTGTGTACGACTTCTTCGCCCGGCGCCGTTACCGCTGGTTCGGCCGCAAAGATGAGTGCATGGTGCCCGCGCCGTCAGTACGCGACCGCTTTCTGGTAGATTAGGTGTGGGCGCCGCTATTGCGCCAGTCGAATGTCCTGCTAGAAGGCGATCCTCATGTCCGACACGAAGTTCCATTTTTCGCCGCGCCCCAACCGCGCTCAGGAGATCCACTGGCGCGAGTGGGGGGAAGACGCGTTTCGGGAAGCGAAATCCGGCAACAAGCCCGTCCTGTTGTCGCTCTCGGCGGTCTGGTGCCACTGGTGCCACGTCATGGACGAGACCTCTTATTCCAACGAGGGTGTCATCGCTTACATCAACGAGCACTTCGTCCCCATCCGCGTGGACAACGACCAGCGCCCGGACGTGAATGCGCGCTACAACATGGGTGGCTGGCCCACGACTGCCTTTTTGACGCCGGACGGTGAGGTGCTGGCGGGCGGCACGTATGTCCCGCCGGACCAGATGCTAGAGCTGATGCCCAAGGTCAACGTCTACTATCGCAGCAACGAGGCAGAGGTCACCCAGAAGGCGGCCGACCTGCGCGTCCGCCGCGCCGAAGTCATGGGCGACGTCACCCGCGGCGATCTTTCCGGTGAGATCTTCGAACAGGTTACGCGCAGCGTGGCCATGAACTATGACCCGGTTTACGGCGGCTTTGGCGATGCGCCGAAATTTCCACATACCGACGCCCTCGACCTGCTCCTTTACGCGCACCGTCGCAACAGCGACCCCGACATGTTGCACATGGCCCGCAAGACGCTGGAGATGATGGGCGCCGGTGGCGTGTTCGACCAGGAGTGGGGCGGCTTCTTCCGCTACGCCACTCATCGCGACTGGTCGGAGCCGCACTACGAAAAGATGCTGGAGGACAACGCCGGCCTGCTGCGCAACGTGCTGGCGCTGTACCGCGCCACGGGCGCGGAGGGCCACGCGGATATCGCGCGCCGCACCATCGAGTACCTGGAATGGAAGCTCAGGGACCAAAATGATGGCTACTTCTACGGATCGCAGGACGCCGACGAGGAGTTCTACAAGCTCTCGAAGGCGGAGAGGGCGGACCGCGAAGAGCCGTATATCGACCGCACGCTTTACACAAGCTGGAACGCTATGGCCATCTCGGCCTACCTCGAGGCGTCGTGGACGCTGGACCGGCTCGACCTGCGAGACGCCGCGCTGAAAGCCGTCGACCTCCTCTGGAACGAGATGCGGGCGCCGGAAGGTGGCCTCTACCGGTTCCGCGCTTCCGGTGGAGAACCAGGGGTGCAGGGCCTGCTCGGCGACCAGGTCTACGCCGCGCGGGCGCTTCTCGACGTGGCGGAAGTGACGGGCGATCCGGCGTACTTCGAGCGCGCCCTGGAGGTCGCCGCCTTCATTTTGGAGCGCTTTGCTCACCGCGAGGCGGACGGTAAGGTGGCCGGGTTCTACGACGTTTGGGACCGAACTCCGGAGGAGGGCCGCCTGCGCGACCGCCAGAAGTCGATGCAGGACAACGCCGCCGGCGCGGACGTCTTCATCCGCCTGCATCACCT
>DASSZB010000410.1:0-2550 GCA_035702935.1 Dehalococcoidia bacterium | reverse complement strand
CAACGCCGCCGGCTTCTTCTTCCCCGAGGCCGTGATCTGCGCCTTCGTATGGGCGGGCACGCACCACGTGCAGGTCACCAACAACAGCTACTTCGCCGATCCCTGGCTCTTCAACTGCCGCAATGACGCCGGGCAGCGGGCGATCTGCCCAACTCCCCGGCGACGGACTCGGATGGCCTCTCCGGGCTGCAGTGGGACATGGTGCAGATTCACGCCCCGGAGGCCCACGAGATCACGGGCGGTAGCCCGGATATCGTCGTCGGCGACATCGATACCGGCCTGGACTACACCCACCCGGACCTGGCGCCAAACGTGGACTTCGGGAAGAGCGTCTCCTGTGTTAGCGGCGCGCCTGACCAGGATCCAGCCGCCTGGGACGACATCAACGGCCACGGCACGCACACGGCCGGTACAATTGCCGCCGCTTCCAACGGGGTTGGGATTGTCGGCGTCGCACCCAACGTGAAGGTCGCCGGGATCAAGGCCGGAAACGATGATGGGTACTTCTTCCCTGAGGCCGTCATCTGTTCGTTCATGTGGGCCGCTACCCACGACATCGACGTCACCAACAACAGCTACTTCGCCGATCCCTGGCTGTTCAACTGCCGCAACGATGCGGAACAACGCGCCATCTGGATGGCGGAACAGCGGGCCATCCGCTATGCGATGACAAAGGGAGTCGTCGTCGTCGCCTCGCAAGGGAACGAGAACATCGACCTATCGAAGCGAAACGTCGACACCATCAGCCCGGACTTCCCGCCTGGCTCGGCCGTAGAGCGAGAAGTCACGAACGCCTGCCTCGTGATCCCCACTGAGATCCCGGGCGTGGTCGGCGTCACGGCCAACGGCAACCTGCTGCAGAAGGCGTACTACTCCAGCTACGGTGTCGGGACAGCCGACGTCGTGGCGCCGGGAGGCGACCGCCGATTCCAGACAGCCGCGCCAGGGGGCGGCCGCGTGCTGTCCAGCCTGCCGCCGGACTCCGCCGCCTGGGCGGGACTGCCCGGGAGTCTCAAGGTGGTTGACGCCGGCGCGACTTACGGTTACCTGCAGGGCACCTCGATGGCGGGGCCGCACGCCGCCGGCGTTGCTGCCCTCATTATGAGCCAGTACGGGAAGCTGCCGCCGGGCGTCGTGAACGGCATGTTGACTCGGACCGCTGACCCTCAGCCCTGCCCGGAGAACCCATTCAACCCCGGTCCGCCGTTCAACTTCCTGGCGATCTGTGTCGGTGGTCCTGCATACAACGGTTTCTTCGGCCACGGCCAGGTCAACGCCCTGAGCGCCGTCGATTAAGCCAGTAGCCCGCCCTCGGTTCCGGGCGGTAGAATGCTCTGGCCCTCCGCAGCAAGCGGAGGGCCAGTTGCTGTCTGAGGAAGGAGACACCGATATGGGAAGGCTCGAAGGTAAGATCGCGATCGTTACCGGCGCCAGCTCCGGGATTGGGCTGGCCATCGCCAGGGCGCTCGGCAAGGAGGGCGCTGCCGTTCTCCTCACCGGGCGCACGAAGGCGCCGATGGACCAGGCCGCGAAGGAGATCACCAGCGCGGGGGGCAAGGCGGCCGTCCGCCAGGCCGACGTACGTGACGAGAAGGCAGTGCGGGAAGTGGTCGACGCCGCCGTCGCCGAGTTCGGCGCTCTCGACATCATGGTCAACAACGCGGGATACAACCCCTTCGACAGCGTCCTGGAGGGCGATTACGCCCGCTGGAAGGAGACCCTGGAAGTCAACGTGCTGGGCACAGCGCTCGGTTGCCGGGAGGCGTACCGGGTGATGAAGGGCCGCGGCGGGCACATCGTCAACGTCACCAGCGTCGCCGCGCGCTACGCGGAGCCCGACGACCCGATGTACGCGGCGTCCAAGCACGCGGCCGGCGCTCTGACCGAAAGCCTGCGCCTTGCCCTGGTGGGGAAGAACATCCGCATGACCGCGGTCATGCCCGGCGCCGTGGCCACGAGCCTCGTGCGCTCGATGCCGGAGGAGCAGCTCTTCGCGGTCGGCCGCATGCTGGGCGTCGACCCTGAGACGGCTGGAATTAAGCCCGGCGAGCAGCTTCCACAGGAGTTGCTGGACCGGGTGGCGACGATGGCGAAGGCGTTCGTGCTGCGCCCGGACGACGTTGCGGAGGCCGTGCTCTACGCCGTCTGCCTCCCGGAAACCGTGCACGTGAACGAGATCATGATCCGCCCGTCGCAGCAGCTCCAGATGCCGGGTATGCGCCTGCCCGCGTAGGGTAATCCCGCCGAAGGCCGGACGGTGTCCCGCGTCTGCCGCGGGGACGGCGCTGTCTCGCCTTGATACAATAGCCGGCAGTAGGCCGCCGGAGATGTGATGACCCTTGCGTGACCTGCCTTCAGGAACCCTGACCTTCCTCTTCACCGACATCGAAGGGTCAACCAGATTGCTGCGCGAGTTGGGCGACGCATATGCTGCGACGCTCTCCGAGCACCGCCACCTTCTGCGAGAGGCGTTCGCCCGCCATGACGGCTTCGAGGTCGGCACCGAGGGTGACGCGTTTTTTGTCGTCTTCCGGGCGGCCACTGAGGCGG
>DASSZB010000132.1:0-3113 GCA_035702935.1 Dehalococcoidia bacterium | reverse complement strand
GCAATTAGCCAGTGGCAAGTGGCAAGCACGACTGCCTATACTCGCGGCATGGGAGAGGGTGATATGGGCGCGCCGGAGGGGCGCCGGATTCCCGGCCAGGATATGCTGGCGAACGCGGACCGGGCGCTGGACCGCGCGCAGGGGCAGGTGTTCCGCGTGTTGTGGCTCTTTGTGCCGGAGCCGGAGATCGCGCGGAACCTGTGGTTCCAGCACCTGCTGGCCTCGCGGTTCCTGACGGACGCGGCCCAGCAGGCGCTGGCATTCGGGGCGCTGGTGGCGGTGGCCCGCGAGGGTGGTTCGGCGGTTGAAGTGGCGCTGGTGGGGATCGCCGCGCTCCTGCCGCCGGCCTTGCTCGGCATGTACGGGGGCGCCATCGCCGATACGCTTCCGGTGCGTGTGGCTCTCGCCGGTGCGTACGCTGGACAGGCATTGTTATGCCTGCTGGTGCCGCCGCTGTTCGGGACGGGCCTGGGGACGGTGCTGGTCCTGCTTTTCCTCGTGAATGCGCTGGGCCAGGTCTCCGGCCCGAAGGAGTCGTCCGTCTTGCCCCTGGTCGCCAGCGAAGCGGAACTGGCGAGCGCGGCCTCACTGATCAACCTGGCAGCCGCAGCCGGCGGGGCGTTCGGGATGGCGTTCCTGGCCCCGGTCCTCGTGCGGGCCTTCGGGGTGGATGCCGTGTTCGTGCTCTCGGGCCTGTTGCTGTTGCTGGCGGCCAGCCGCGTCTTCGACCTGCCGGTGGGCGACAGGGCGTGGAAGCTGCGGTTGACGCCTCCCGGCGTGCGCTTTCGGCCGGCGGTGCGCTGGCTGGTCCGTCATCCGGCGGTGGGGACGATGATCGTGCTCTCGGTGCTGGCGGGGACGGTGAATATCGTCCTGCAGACGCTGGCGCCGCGTTACGTGGAGGAGGCGCTGGACACGGATGCTGCCAACACGGCCTACGTCTTCGCACCGACTGCCATAGGATTGGTGGCGGCCCTGGTATCGGCGCCGGCGGTCATCAAGCTATGGGGCGAGCGGTACACGGCGATCGTGGGGCTGGCGCTGGCCGCGGCTGCGCTTTTCCTGCTGGGAGATGTCGGCGACGTCGCGCGCGTCGTGGACCCGGTGAACCCCATTCGGCTGTTGGAGTGGGTTGGACTCGACTTAGAACGGCCGCTACGGACTGCTGGATTCCTGGCGATGCCCCTGGCGTTCGGCGTGTCGCTAACGGCGACTAGCGTGCAGACGTACATCAACCGGAGGGTGCCGCTGGCGTTCCAGGGCCGGACCTTCGCGATGCAGAGCACCCTGCGGAACGCCTCGGCGATTATCCCGCTGCTTCTGCTGGGTGCGGCGGCGTCAGAGTTTGGAGTCGATTCAGTGTTGCTGCTGTCGCCGGTATTGCTGCTGGCCACAGGTTACGCGCTGCTGGCGCTGAGCTTCAGCTTCTCCGGTCTGGCGCCACCGTCCCGGCTGGAAGTTGTGGAGTCATTCTGGGAAGAGCCGGACCGCGTTGGGCATGGAGACCCGGCGCCGCCGGCCTCACCGCCCAACTAGCCGGCGTTTGTCTTCCAGACGAGCTCTGCGCCGGAATGACCAGCCACCAGCATCGTGAAGATAGCGAGCACGGCGAGGGGTATGGTGGCGAGGTAGAACGCCGTGTTGTAACTGATTGGAAGGCGCGGCCAGCTCTGGATGCGCAGGCCGGAGCGGATACTGGACTCGTAGCGGAAGAACAGGTACACGGCGGCGACAGCGCCGGCGAAAAGGATAGCGAAGAAGAAGGCAGTGTCACCGTTCTCAGGGTGCTCCCCCACATGCTGTCCGGCGCGGCGGACAGACTGGGATAGCGGCTCGCCGCTTTGCTTGGCGAGGAAGGCGAACACGCCTCCGGCAATAGCGGCGAGGGCGACGGGCAGGTAATAGCTGCGGCGCCACGCTTCCCGGGCGCCTGTGACGATGAAGGCGCCAGCTGCGAGGGGGACCAGTACGACGGCGCCGTGAACCAGCAGCGGGTGGGCAGGCAGGCCGAAAAGCCGGTTAATCTCCAGGAGCACGAGTGGCAAGACAGAACCTCCTTGTTGTTATCTGTTCCTCATTTCACAACGGGAACATTGGAGGAAGATTTGGGGCCGTAACCCGGGCATCGTGGCCACTATGCCGAGAAAGTGCGAGCCCGGCCGGGGGGGCGGCCGGGCTCTGGGTGTGTGAGCGCGCCCGCTAGCTAACCGGGGCGAGCTCCTTTTCTTCGGCGGTCTTCCTGGCGACGGCTTTGTGCCCCTTAGCCGGCGCTTCCTCGATCCGCTCGACCTCGATCGTGCACTCGGCCAGGAGGGCGGCGAGAGCGCCAATGGCGGCGAGTATGGGAGCAAAGATCGTGCCGACAACACCGACAGTCAGCGGGAACTCGGCGACCGTCTTGCCGTGCTGCTTAACGGTGATCTGGCGGACGTTGCCCTCGTGGACCAACTGCCGGATCTTGTCGAGGACCTGTCCGCCCTGGAGCTGGAACGTCTCTTTCTTCGTCTCGGCCATGATGGGCTACCTCCTTCTGGTTAGCGTCCAGCGAAAGTGCCCTACCGGAGTGACCCGAGACCTCCACGGTAATGATGAATCTCAGCGGCCGGGAAAAAGAGGGCCCTTCGGCCCGAATCTGGCGAGCCGAAGGGCAGGGGGGGTGTGATGCGCCCGAATTATCGGGAGAGTACCGGCGTTCTTGGGCTGGCCGGGGCCCGGAAGCCGCACTGAATGCAGACCAAGTCCTGGTCGCCGAGGTAGTTTTCGGCCAGCATGTCGCCTCCGCAGCGCTTGCATGCCTTGAGTTGTATCATCGCGTGCCTCCTTCCTTGACTGAGTCCAGTGTGCACGCAGGCGGACGGAGAAATCATCACGAAACCGTTATGCCCGAGGCGTGCCGCTCGTCAGGTGGTCCGGAAGCCGATCCGGCGGTGCGTGGCGTCGCAGAACGGCTTGTTTGCGGAGTATCCGCAGCGGCACAGCGCCACCCTGGTGTCTTCGCGGAGGATCTTGCCGTCCTGGCTGAGGATTCGCACTTTCCCGCGCAGGAAGAGTGGACCGTTCGGCCGTTCGTAAACGTTGACTTCGTCCGGAGCGGTCTCCTCTTCGCCGCCGTC
>DASSZB010000336.1:0-2572 GCA_035702935.1 Dehalococcoidia bacterium | reverse complement strand
CAACGCCCTGGGCGTCGGCGAAACCGAGATCACCCGTGAGGGCAAAAACCGCCTGGCCGTCCAGCTCCCCGGCATCCCACCCGAAGAGGCAGGCCGCCTCATCGGTAAGACAGCGCTGCTGGAGTTCAGGGAGCCGGTGCTTGACGACAACCGCGACATCATCTGCCAGGCGGCTGATGGTACCGAGTTCCACGTTGCCCGCAACAGTGTGACTGAGGGGACGAGTGCCAGCGGTCAGAAGGAGGCCCAGTGCATCGGCAGCGCCGGCGAGTCAGGAACGGTGGTCTGGAAGCCGGCCCTGGGGACCGACAGCACGGGCGAGACGCGCCAGCTGACCGGCCGCTATCTGAAGCCGAACAAGGCTGAAGTTGTGACCGGGGTCGGGGAGTGCATCCCGGCCTGCGTGCAGGTGGAGTTTACCGGCGAAGGCAGCCTGCTGTTCGAGCAGGTAACCACGAGGCTCATCAACTACCCGCTGGGCATCTTCCTGGACGAAGAGCTGATCGGCGCACCCAACGTGCAGAGCGCCATCAGCGCCGGCAAGACGATAATCACCGGCCTCTCCATCGGCGAGGCCAAGACCCTGAAGGTCCAGCTCAACACGGGAGCCCTCCCCGTCGAGATGCGCGAGATCCAGAAGCAGGAGATCGACGCTACCCTGGGGGAGAACACCCTGGTACGCACGGTGCAGGCGGGCCTCATCGGCATCCTGGCGGTCATGTTCTTCATGATCGTCTACTACCGCGTGCCCGGCATCCTCGCCTCGGTGGCCCTCGTCACTTACGTGTCCACCGTGATGATGGTTTTCAAGCTCTTTCCCGACGAGCCGATCACGGTGACCCTGCCGGGTATCGCCGGGTTCGTCTTATCCGTGGGTATGGCCGTGGACGCAAATATCCTCGTCTTCGAGCGTATGAAGGAGGAACTGCGCAACGGCCGCAGCCTGCCGTCCGCGATTGAGCACGGGTTCGACCGTGCCTGGACGTCAATCCGGGACAGCAATATCTCCACCCTGATCACGGCTTCAATCCTCTGGTGGTTCGGCCGCGAGTTCAGCGCGGCGCCGGTCACAGGATTTGCCATCGCGCTGGCGATCGGCGTGCTGGTGAGCATGTTCTCGGCCATAACGGTTACGCGAACGTTCCTGCGCCTGATGGTAGGCTCGCCCATTTCGCGGCATCCCTGGTTGTTCGCGCCGGATCTGCGCAGGGCGGAACCGGCGCCCGGGCGCCGGCAGGCCGGCTTCGTGCTCGATTTCGTGAAGCGGCGCGGAGTGTACTTCGCGATCTCTGCGGTCATCCTGGTCCCAGGGCTTGTTTCGCTGGCCATACCGCCGTCACTGAAGCCGGGAATTGAGTTCAGCAGCGGCGCCACGTTCACCGTGCACTTCGAGGACTCCGGGGTCACGCAGCATGACGTGAGCGCCGCCATGGGTGAGCTCGGACACGAAGACGCCCGGGTCCAGAGGACCAGCGATGGGTCTTACATCGTACGCTTGAAGGACATCGAGGGACCCGCCGGCCCACCGGTAGGACCGGCGCCCCCGGGGCCCGTGGACCTCATACGGGACGGCCTCGTTGAACGGTTTGGCGCCGTCGGCAAGATTGAGACGGACGGGAGCTTCACTGAAACCGGCGGCTTCTCCAACTTCAGCTCGGTCTCGGAGATCGTCTCCAAGGCGATCGGGCGCAACGCCGCCATCGCCGTGGCCACGGCAGCGCTGGCCATCCTGGTTTATATCTCGTGGTCGTTCCGTAACGTGCCGAACCCGTGGCGCTATGGATTTGCCGCCATCGTGGCGGCCCTGCATGACGCCGTGTTCATCCTGGGCGCCTTCTCCATCTTCGGGAAGCTGTTCGACACCGAGGTCAACACGATGTTCATCACGGGCATACTCACCGTCATCGGCTTCTCTGTGCACGATACGATCGTGGTGTTCGACCGCATCCGGGAGAACGTCAGCCGTTATCCGGACGCGCCCTTCGACGAGATCGTGAACGCCAGCCTGACGGAAACCGTGGCGCGCTCGATCAACACGTCGTTCACGGTCGTGATTACGGTTGTCTCCCTGCTGATCATGGGCGGCTCGGGGATCGACTCCTTGCTGGTGGCGCTGCTGCTCGGGATCGTGGCCGGCACGTACAGCTCGATCTTCATCGCCAGCCAGATCCTGGTCTCCTGGGAAGACGGCGACTTCGCCCGGATCTACCGGCGGATCGTGCCCAGGCGGCAGGTGAGGGCGGAAGCTCCCGGCTAGGCGCTACACACCGAAGGGATGGGGCCGGCGCTTAATGCGCCGGCCCTTCTCGTTTGGCGGGGTGCGCCTGGCGCGCTTCAGCGGAGGACGCGGGTGTCGCCCGTGCGGCGGGTGATGTGCTGTCCGTCCATGTGCTCGAGGAGCGCTTGCGCGAACTTGCGGCTGGTGGCGAACATGTCCCGCACTTCCGCCAGGGTAATCGACTTGTGCTCTCGCAGGTGGGAGACGATGCGCCCGGTCATCTCGTCATAAGCCGCGGCTGAGAAGGCCACGCCGTCGCCAACGCGGACGATTTGGCGCTGGTCCTCCAGGTAG
>DASSZB010000279.1:0-4294 GCA_035702935.1 Dehalococcoidia bacterium | reverse complement strand
GGGTTCCGGGTGCTGCTCCTCGAGGAACACCGGACCGTCGGCGTCCCCTCCCACTGCTCCGGGCTGATCTCACTGCGCACGCTGCGCGAGTCGGAGATCGGCGAAGAGGCGATCATGCACCGGGTCACCGGGGCCTTCGTGCACACTCAGAGCGGCTCCGAGGTCGCGCTGGGTGGTGGCGCCACGCGTGCCGTGGCTATAGACCGCGTGGCGTGGGACCGGACACTGGCGGAGCAGGCGCAGGCCGCCGGCGCGGAGCTCGTCCGGGCAAGGGTGGTGAACGCGGCCCACGTGAATTCGCATGTCGTACTTCGCACTCAGACGGACGGGCGCGATGCGGCGGTCACCGCGCGACTCGTCGTGGGCGCGGACGGGACGCACTCGCGGGTGCGGCGCAGCCTGGGGATGGGCGCGCCGCGCGAGTACGCGTACAACCTGGGCATCGAGGGGCGCCTGAAAGCGCGCCGCGACGATTTCGTGCACGTGTTCGTGGGCCGGGATATGGCGCCGGGATGGTTTGGCTGGATCATCCCCACGGGCGACGGCATGGTGCGCGCCGGCATCGGCTCCAACAACGCCCAGACGGGCGGGCGTCGGCCCGGCGTGAAGCCAATCGAGTGCTATCGGCGGCTGACGGCGGCCTTCCCTGAACTTTTCGAGGGCATCGAGCCCTGCCGGATGTACGGGGGGACGATACCGCTGGAGTTCGCGCCGCGGTCGTACGGGGACAACGTGCTGCTGGTGGGCGACGCCGCGGGCCAGGTGAAGCCTTTCTCCGGCGGCGGCATCTACACGAGCCTCGTCGCCGCCCGCCACGCGGCGGAGACGGCGTCCTCTGCCCTGGAGGCGGACGACATGTCAGCGAGGCGGCTGTCCGTATACGAGAAGCGATGGAAGCGGGAGATCGGCCGTGAACTGATACGTAGCCTGCGCATCCGGCGGTTCGGCCTGTCGCTCTCCGAAGACGAGGTGGAGCGCGTGGTGCGGACGCTGCGCAGCGACGGGCTGCAGTCGCTGGCGGCGCGCTACGGGGACATCGACTACCCGTCGCGGGTGCTGCTGAGGATCGCGCGCTCGGCGCCGGCGCTGGCGATGCTGGCCTGGGTGACGCTGCGCAAGCCGGCCGCCACCTGGGACCTCGTGCGGGCGCACCTACCGTTCGCCGTCTAACGCCGCCGAGGCCGGAAAGCCTCGGCAACGTGGGTTGCAGCTGTCACCTGTCACCTATCCCCTCTTCCTGCTATAATCGCGGAAAATGGCCGCCAGCGGACAGATGACTCAGGCCCCGAGCACACCGTCAGTCCCCTCCCTTCCCATAGCGGGCCTGGGATTGCGAATCGTCGCCTTCATTCTCGACGGCATCGTCGTCTTCGGGTTCGTGATGCTGTTCTTCGCCATCGGTTTCGCGCAGGCGGCTGTGCAGGGCGACGACCCGCCGGACTGGTCGATCTGGCTCGGCCTGGGTGTCACCGCCTCCGCCGTCTTCCCCCTGGCCCCTATCCTCTTCTTCGCCCTTTGGGCGTGGCGCAGCCAGAGCCTGGGGCAGATGGCCGTGGGCCTCATCGTCACCACGCAGGCAGGATACCGGCTATCGGTGGGACGAGCGGCGCTGCGGGCGATCCTGTGGCCGATCAGCCTGCTGCCGTTGGGTGCCGGCATGCTCCCTATCTTCTTTGATCACGAACGGCGCGCCCTCCACGACCGTATCGCCGGCACCGTGGTCCGCGAACTGCGGTGACACAGCAACCGTCCCTCCTGCGCATCGCCTCGCAGTGGGTGATCGCCGCCCTGCTGGCCGCGGTCCTCGCCGCCCTGTTCATCTTGATCGCCGCCGTGCAGCTTTCCTCGGAGGAAGCTGCCACAAAAGCGCACCGGCGCGCCGTGGCCACGCTCACGGAGATCGATAGGCTCCTCCCGGGAATCGAAGACGAGCTGGAGAATACTAACGTCCCGGCCGGGGAAACCGTCCCGGTGCCGGGCTTCCCGATACCCGTCCAGTTGACAGCCGACGAGACGGAAACGCTTCGCGGCGCCCAGCTGCGGGAACGAATCCTGGACGGCGCCGCAAAGCTGGTGTACGAGGACGGGATGGATTCATGGTCCGGGGCGGATCGCGACGGCGTGCAGCGAATCGAGCGCATCTCCGCAGCGGGGGCGGTGGATACGGGACTGGGACTGGCGACCGAATCCCGTCACAGACTGTTCGTCGCCGGGGCCGTGCTGCTGGGAGTCGTGGCTTTGGTGCTGGCGGCCGGGCTGATGCTGGCCGTGCGGGACTGGAACATGCGCCTGGTGGCCCTGGGCAGCGTAATCATTGCGGCCGGGCTGCCCAGCCTGGCGGCGGCCATAGCGGCGCGCTTCGCGTTCAAGACTGCGCAGACGGACGCGGACCCCTTCGTCGAGGAGCTGCTGGACGTAGGGGTGGATGCTGCCTGGGTGCCCATCCGGGACTATCTCATCCTGAGCGCGCTCGGCTTTGTCGTGGCCGCACTTGGGGCGCTGGGCGCGTGGCTGCAGGGCCGGCCGGCGCGGCACGCCACCCTTCCGGCCGCACCCGTGGCCGATTAGCGGCCACCTTCGGCGAGCCGTCTGAACTAATCCTTTACCGAGTCTGTACCTATCCTTACCGCTTCGCGGTAACCACTCCCCGTTTTCTGGTGTCCCCCTTTACGGAACAACAACACCGAGCGCCCCGCTCGTAGACGCCGTCCGCCGGATTGGCCGCCGGAGTGGACGCTCGGGGCACGGAAAAGGCAGACACAGCACGATGCTCAGGAAGCTCCTCGCGCCCATTGGAGCAGCACTGGTCCTTATCGCCGCGGCGACTACCAACGCCGCGCTTTCGGACGAGGCCACCGCGACCACGCCGCTCACCACCGAAGAGACCACGCTACTCGCGCTCATCAACAACTACCGCCAGCAGAACGGGCTGACCGCGCTGGCGATCGATACGAAGCTGCAGGACGCATCCGAGTGGATGAGCCTGGACATGGGCGCCAACGCCTACTTCTCCCACACCGACTCACTGGGACGGGACCCCATTGATCGGATGTCGGCGTTTGGCTATACCTATACCACCTGGAAGGGCGAAAACCTGGCTGCCGGGACGTCCAGCGCCCAGAAGGCGTTCGACCTCTGGAAGGCGTCGTCGGGTCACAATGGAAACATGCTGGGCGCGTATTACCGTGTCGTCGGTATCGCCCGCCGGTACACGGCCGGGAGCCCGTACGGCTGGTACTGGACAACGGACTACGGTGGGTACGCCAGCCCTTCCCCGGCGCCAACCACCCCAGGCGCTCTCCCCGGAGACGCGGACTGCAACGAGACCGTCAACGCTATCGACGGCCTCAAGGTGCTCCGTTTCGTAGCCGGCCTCGGCACATCCAGTTGCGTTGGCGCAACAGATGTCGACTGCAGCGGAACCGTCGATTCGGTGGACGCCCTGGACATCCTCCGCTTCGTGGCCGGCCTGCAGCAGACCGGTTTGCCCGAAGATTGCCCGGGCATCACGGCCGGCGCCTGACGTTATTCCGCCGGCAAGCACTGTTGTGGAAGGCTGACGCCTTCCGCTACATTTTCGGTTTTAGTCCAGGCGTTCGATGACGGTGGCTGTTCCGAGGCCGCCGCCGCAGCACATGACCTCGAGGCCGTAGCGGCCGCCCGTGCGCTCCAGCTCGTGGAGGAGCGTGGTCATGAGGCGAGCCCCCGTGGCGCCCAGCGGGTGACCCAGGGCGATGGCGCCGCCGTTGACGTTGACCTTCTTCATGTCCGGGTTCAGTTCCTTCTTCCACGCCAGGACAACTGAGGCAAAGGCCTCATTGATCTCGAAAAGGTCAATGTCCTTCATCTCCAGGCCGGCCTTCTTCAGCACCTTCGGCGTCGCCGTGATGGGCCCCGTGAGCATGAGGACGGGGTCCGACCCCACAACCGCCTGGCCGATGATGCGGGCGCGGGGCTTCAGGCCCAGCTCGTCCGCCTTTTCGCGCGCCATGAGCAGGACCGCGGCCGCGCCATCCGTGATCTGCGAGGAGTTGCCGGCGTGGTGGACGCCGTCGGGCCGGAACGATGGCTGCAGCGTCGCCAGCTTCTCGAGCGTGCTTTCGCGAATGCCCTCGTCTGTCTTGACGGTATGCGGCAGGCCTTCGAGGGTGACGTCGATGGGCAGCATCTCGCGGTCGAAGCGGCCCTCATCGCGGGCGCGAATGGCCTTGGCCTGGCTCTCAACGGCGAACTCGTCGACGTCCTGGCGGGTGATGCCCCACTTGACGGCGATTTCTTCGGCAGCGATGCCCTG
>DASSZB010000255.1:0-3745 GCA_035702935.1 Dehalococcoidia bacterium | reverse complement strand
CGCCGGCTCTGTCTGGGTGGCGCGGTCGGTTGCCGTACTATCGTTTTCCGTGGGCGATGTGCCCTCGTCATCGTCGCCGCAGGCCACGCCGAGCAGGGCGATGGCCAGGGCTGCGAGGAGTGCGAGCATCAGGTTCCGCATGACCGCGAGTCAGTGTACTAAAGCCGAGGACGTGGTGAAAGTTGGTTGGCGGTACACGTTTGGTACTATGTAGCGGTTATGGTTACACCCCGGTACGACGAACACGAAGCAGACACTCCCGCCGCCCGCAAGGCGATCCACGAGCAGAACCGCAAATCCTGGAACGAGGCCACGAAGGCCCATAACAGCCACAAGGCCGACCAGGCGCGATTCTTCCGCGAGGGAGGCAACAAGCTGTTCCCGGAGGAGATAGAGCTGCTGGGCGATCTGCGCGGCAAATCCGTCCTCCACCTTCAGTGCAACGCCGGCCAGGACACGCTTTCGATCAAGCAGCTGGGCGCCGACTTCGTGGCCGGCGTCGACATCAGCGACGACGCCATCGAGTTTGCCCGCGGCCTCTCGCGCGATTCCGGTGTGGGGGCCGAGTTCTATCGCGCCGATGTCTACGACTGGCTGGCCGGAGAGGCGGCCGCCGAGCGCCGATGGGACATCGTCTTCTGCTCCTACGGAGCCATCATCTGGCTATCGGACCTGGCCACCTGGGCACAGGGGATCGCCTCGGTCCTGAAACCTGGGGGCCGCTTCGTCATCGTGGAGTTCCATCCCGTCGAGATGATGTTCGACGAAGAACAGCAGCACAAGTACCGGTACTCTACCCACGGCAAACCGATTACCTGGGACGACGGCGTCGGCGATTACGTCGCGTTCGCCGGGCCGTCCTCTGCGCCATCCGGTTGGCAGGAGGGCGTGCAGGGCTTCCAGAACCCCGAAATCGTCCACGAATTCGCCTGGAGCCTGAGCGAGATCATCACCGCGCTCCTCGACGCTGGTCTGATCCTGGAACACTTTCGCGAGTACGAACATGCCTCCCACAAGCTCTATCACCGGATGGTAGACCTGGGCGGCGGCCAGTGGGCCCTCCCCCCGGACGTCCCATCGTTTCCCTTGATGTACTCCCTCGCCGCTCGCAAACCGGCCTGACGGCGACGCGACCGGCGGTCACGCGTCCATCCTGCCCCCGCCAAACAGGCCGTTTGGCGCTGCCTTCCCCGGAGCCCGCGGCCATATGCTCAGGGGTGGAGGAGGTTGACATGAAGGTCTCGAAACTCCTGCTCCCTGCCCTCGCCACCGGCACCGCCGCCTACGGCTATGCCCGCTACGTCCGTCCCCACGTCCTGGACTGGGGCGCCACTCCGGAGGAAAGTGCCCGGGCAATGCCCGGCGACGAGATTCTTCCCGATGTAGCGCTGGAGACGACCCGCGCGATCTCGATCGTAGCCCCGCAGGACTGCGTCTGGCCATGGCTGGCCCAGATGGGTCCCCGCCCCCGCGGCGGCGCCTACACCTACGACTGGATCGAAAACCTCTTCGGCCTCGACATTCACTCGGTCGACCGCGTCCTCCCGCAGTTCCAGCACCTGGAGGTGGGCGACGTCCTCGGCGAGGGGAACCTGGCCCTCACGGTCCGCCTTGTCGAGCCCGGCTGGTACCTCGTCCTGGAATGGCCCGGCGCCGTGACAACCTGGTCTTTCGGGCTCTATCCGCAGGACGGTGGAACCACACGCCTCGTGTCCCGCAATCGCATGCGCAGTTCCGGACTTCTCTCGCGGCTATTCCTGGCCGCTTTCATGGAGCCTGGATCACTGGTCATGGAGCGCAAGATGCTCCTCGGCATTAAGCAGCGGGCGGAACGCCTGCACCTCAGGAAGCAACGGCGGGTGCTCGCTGGAAGTGTCCAATGAGAGCGATGACGCTGGCTATCGCTGCGGCGCTCGCCGCGGCCTACGTGCTCGTCGTCCGGCCCTGGTACCTTCGGTGGGGAGCGAACGAAGATGAGGTGAAGAAGCCATTGCCGGGCGACGAGCTCGTTCCCGACCCGAAAATACAGAGCACCCGCGCCGTCACTATCGACGCGCCGCCGGAAGCAGTCTGGCCATGGCTCGTCCAACTGGGCTACGGCCGGGCCGGCTTCTACAGCTACGACTTCCTCGAGAACGCCTTCACCCGCGCCGTCGGTATGCAATCGCGTTACTGCTCGCTCGACCGGGTAGTCCCCGAGCTCTAGGACCTCCACGAAGGCGACTTCATCGCCTCGGCCCCTCTCGACTGGAAGGAAGGTAAGTACGCCGACAAGATGGGTTGGACAGTCGTTCGCCTCGAGCCCCAACATCTCATGCTTCTCCAGCACTGGGGCGCCTTCATACTCGAGCCTTTGGAGGGGGATCGCACCCGCTTCATCGTCCGTACCCGTGGTGGCCATACCTGGAAGGATATCCTTGGTAATATCGCCTGGGAGCTCCCACACTTTATAATGGAGCGGCGCATGCTCCTTGGCATCAAGGAGCGCGCCGAGCGAATCCCTGGGGCGGGCCGGACGCGGGAGCGGGATGGAGTCCGGGTGACATGAGGTTACTCACAGGCCTCGCGGCCGCATCCGCAATCGGGATTACCGCCGGCCTCGCCGGGTACGCCCGTATCATGCGCCCCAGGCACACACGCTGGGGCGCCACCGATGAAGAGGTGCTCCGGCCCATGCCCTTCGACGGCGCGGTGCCGCAAGTCACCTCAACCTCCACCCGCGCCATCACGATCCGCGCCCGCCCGGATGAGATCTGGCTCTGGCTGGCCCAGATTGGTGAGAGCCCTCGCGCCGGCTTCTACAGCTACGAGTGGATCGAGCGCCTCATGGGCATGAAAGTGGAGAACTCCAACGTCATCCTCTCGCAATACCAGAACCCCAGGCCCGGCGACATCCTGGACCGCGCCGGCGCCATGCAGGTCAAGGGCGTCGAGTTCGCTAAGTGGCTGGTGCTGGGCCCGCCCGCGGAAGGCTACCCGTGGCTGGACTGCACCTGGTGCCTGGCCCTCTACCCCGAAGACCCTGAGACCACCCGCCTGGTCACCCGCGTCCGCGCCAGGATAAAGCGCTGGAGCCCGAAGGCGGCGTTGTGGTTTGCCATAATCGACCCCGGCGCCTACGTGATGGAGCGCAAGATGCTCCTCGGTATCAAGCAGCGGGCGGAAAACATGGCCGCCGAGCGGATCGCCCGTGTGCACATCTTCGAGGAAGTCCTCCTCGAAGCGATGAAATCCGCCTGAACCCGGGAAAGAGCAATCGGGCCGCATCCCGCGCCCCGACTGCCCCTTTTCCCCCCGGTTGTTTTGGAAGGCGGGATGGAAAGCGGCGGTTCCATCCCACCTCCCCTTACAGGCGAATCATACTGCGCGGTGTTGTCCGCGACTCATCCCTTAATTACTCATCCTCTGCCGTGAACGATAAATCGTCTCCTGGGTGCGCGAATATGACGGCCGTCACGTTTGCAAAAATTCTTGGAAAGTTCTAAGAAAGAGACGCGGCGGACTTCTCTCCGACTCGCCTTCCGCCGTGCGGTTCGGCCGCTAAGGACCAGGGCGGCGCGCGGCAGCCAGGACCAGGTCCGCCACCTTCATCCCGGAATCGGTAGCCTGGTGCGTGCCCATGCCGCCGCTGCCGGCATCGCAACCGGCGAAGTACAGGCCACTGATTGGTGATACAGGGGACGGCTTGTACTTTCCACACTGCCCGACGACCTGGCCAACTCCGACGCATTCGCCTCCCTGGCCG
>DASSZB010000250.1:0-10979 GCA_035702935.1 Dehalococcoidia bacterium | reverse complement strand
CCTTCTCGCGAACCTTCTTCATGTTTGTTTTCTCGGGCAGGGCGCCGACGCGTACGGTGTCCTTGACCATGTCTTCGGCCAGTTTCTCGTTATCGTGCTCTTTGACTGCGCCGTGCATGGTGAAAACGTCGTAGAGGTCGCGCAGGCGGAACTTGCGGCCGCCGTCGTCCTCGTATTCGTCGATACCGCGGGCCCTGGCTCGTTCTTGCAGTTTCTTCGCGAGCAGCGCGAAGATCTCCCACTCGGGCTTCGATTCACCGACAGGGTCGACGGCCTTGTCGGAGAATGTCAGGAAGTTCGTGTGAGCCGTGGGGAACCGGAAATCGATCTTTTCGTAGAAGGCGGCGGCGGGAAGGATGATGTCGGAGAAGTAGGCCGTGGTGCTCATGCGTATTTCGCAGGCAACGATGAGCTTGAGCTTGGGCCAGAGCTCATCCAGAAGCTGCTTGTACCCGCCCCGCGTCCGGCGGAGGGTGGAGCCGGCTACGCCCATGTAGAAGCGCGGCGGCTTGTCCGGGCCCGGCCGGACCAGGCCGTCCCACCAGCCCTTGTCCATGGCCTCATTGAAGTAATCGTCAAACGACCGCTTCATCGTGTTGTCGTTCCACTCCGGCTTGTTCCAGATGTCCTTGTAACCGGCGTGGTGGTACCAGTAGAAGGCGGGCGGCACGAAGAGCGGTGTTGCGGGCATGTCCGTCACGGTCTTGCCCCGTACTTCCTCGCGCTCCGTCTCGATGAGCACCATCTCCTCGGAGAGGGTGTCGTCTTTTTTCAGCAGCTCCTTTTCTGACTTGCGGGCGTTGCGGGCGAAGGTGAGAAAGCCCTCGAGGCCGGGGCGTGTTTTAAGCATCTCGCTGGAGACGAGCTGTGCGCTGTTCCAGCCGCGCATACCGGTGCCCTTGCGGCCGAAGTTGCCCGTGAGAGCCATAACCAGGGCCATAGCCCGCTCCATGAGGTCCCCATGGTAGAACTTGTTGACGTTGAACCCCTGGAGGCAGTGGACGGCGCGGGCGTTGGCGACTTTCAGAGCCAGTTTGCTGATAACGCTGGGCTGTACGCCGGTGATCTTCGACGCCTTATCTGGCGTGTAGTCTTCAAGCGTCTCTTTGAGGTTTTCGAAGGCCGGTCGGACGGTGACCTTCGAACCGTCGGATAGGGCGGCATCGGCGCGTCCGGTAAGGGCAGGGTCGGCGCCGCCCAGCTTGAGGGTGCCCCGCGGCGCCTTGACGATCTCGTTTGTCTTTTGGTCGAGCCAGTAGAACTGGTCGTCACGCCCTTCTTCCTTGAGATCGCTTTCGCGGAGGAAGCGGCCGTTGTCTGCGCGGACCAGGAGGGGCAGGTCGGTCTGCTCCTTGACGAAATCCTCTTTGACCTTGCCTTCATCGATGATGACCTTGGACATGGCGAGGGCGAGTGCGCCGTCTGTCCCAACCTTCACTGGGACCCACAAATCGGCGTGGAAGGAAGATGCGTTGTAGTCGGGCGCGATCGAAACGACTTCGGTGCCGTGGTAGCGGGCTTCCCAGATGAAATGGGTGGAGGGGATGCGCGTGTAAACGGGGTTCATGTGCCAGATGAGCAGCAAATCGGAATGGAACCAGTCGTCTATGGAAGATGCGAACTGGAACTTGCCGAACGTCTCGTACAACCCGACGTTGTAGTCGGATGTCAGGCCGTTGCCGTCGAGCGTCGTGCCGCCGACCAGTCGATTAAGCCGCCATGCTGGAGTGGAGCCGTTTACGACTCCGCCTTCGCCGCTGCCAAACTCCAGGATCATGGTCTCGGGGCCGGCCTCTTCGATTGCGTCCAGCATTCCGTTGGCGACTTCCGTGAGGGCCTGGTCCCAGCTGATGCGCTCCCATTTGCCCTCGCCCCGCTCGCCGGCGCGCTTCAGGGGGTATTTCAGGCGCTCCTCGCCGTACATGACCTGCGAGAAGCAGGACCCCTTCTGGCAGCCGCGGGGGTTCATATCCGGGACACCCTTTTCGATTTTCGGGTAGATGCCGGACTGTTCTTCGCGCCAGACGATGCCGTCCTTGGTGTAGACGCGGAACGAGCAACCGCCGGGATAGCAGTCGTTGAGGTGCGTGCCCCACGTGACCTTGTCCCAGGTCCACTTTTTGCGGTAGAGGTCTTCCCACCCGGCGTACGGGTAATAGCGATAGACCTCTTCCTGGGCGCTAGTCGTTTCGAGGTAGCGGAATCCGAGGCGCGTCAGGCTGAGGGTGATGGCAACGCCGCCGGCCCCCTTGAGGAAGGTCCGGCGCGATATTTCGCGCATGGCGTCACCAGGGCCTTTCTAGCTCTCGGCCGCCGTTCCGTTGCTCCCGTTGACGCGCTCGACCTCAAGCCGGACGAGGCGGTCGATGGGGACGGGTTGCCAGCACTGCGAGCGGAAGCGGAGGTGGCCGTAGCCGCCGGCCAGGTGCAGCCACTTGACCATGCCCGGCTCGGTGTTTGACGGGTCCTTCCACTTCCGAAACATCATGGGCTCGTAGCCGTTGTAGACGATGAGCTGTCCGGGGCGGACGGAGGGACCAATCTTGGCCCAGATCTCGAAACTGCCCTTGTCGTTATAGGCACGGATCAGGTCGCCGTCGCGGATCTCGCGTTTGGCAGCGTCGTCGGGGTTGATATAGGCAAACGGCCGGCCCTGTGCCGTGTTCTGCATGATTTTGTTCATGATATTGGCGGCGTGGATGGACGTGCGGGGGTGGCCGCTCGTGAGCTGGAAGGGGAAGTCGCCGCCCATCTTGGGGGCGTCCTTGTGCACCGGCAACTCCTCGCCCGCCTCGAAGAACCAGTCGTGATCGATGAGGTACTGGGCGCGTCGGGTAAGGGTGGGGAACGGGTACTTGTTCTCCGTGTGGTGGCGGAGAGGCGTGTGCACTTCGTTCGGCTTGAGGTCAGAGCCCTGGTTCACGGCCATGGGCTGGATTCCCCAGTCAGTAAAGCGGATGTGGCCCTTCTTCCGGAGAGTCTCGATCGTGGTACCTTCGGGGAGCGTGCCCTCGATGGCGCCGTCCTCGATCCACTCCTTGGCGATCTTCTCGTCTTCGTCGAAGTAGCCGTTGAGGGTGTAGCGGTCGTAAAGTCCGATGAGGCTCTTCTGCATGCCGCGGTGGTCGGTGTACTGGGTGAAGTTGCGGGCCTGGGCGCGCTCCTCGACCTTTTGAGTGAGCTCGCGGAAGATGCGGGCCTCGGACTTAGTTTCGCCCTGGGGTTCGACGGACTGGTCGTTGAAGACCATCTGGTTCATGTGGCTCGTCGAGAAATGGAAGCCGATCTTCTCAGCGTGGGTGGCTACCGGCAGGATGATGTCAGAGAACATTCCGGTAGTGTTCATGCGCCAGTCGAGGAAGACCACCATATTGAGGTTTGGCCAGAGGCTGTTGAGGAGCTGGTTCTGCCCACCGCGTGTCCGGCGGAGGGCGTCGCCGCCGCATTCGAAGTAGACGCGAGGTGTCGTCTCTGCGGGGGGACGGACGTGACCGGCCCACCAGTTCTTTTCCAGCGCTTCGTTCATGTAGTCATCGAAGGGGCGCTTCATACTGGGATCGTGCCACTGAGACTGATTCCAGTTCTCCTTAAAGCCACAGTGGTAGTACCAGAAGAAGGCCGGCGGGGCGCTCTCGCTCATGGCGGCGCCGCGGGTGGCAAGCTCGGTGACGGCCAGTTCGTGGGTGAACGTGGGGTCTTCGGCCTTGATGGAGCGGAGGACCTGATCGACCATCTGGAGAGCGCGGTCGGTACCTTCAGGGCCGGGCATCATCTTGACGTTAGTCATGAGGCCGGGCCAGGGGCCGACTGCCCAGATGCGGATGCCGCTTCCCTTGCGTCCCCAGTTAGCGGTGAGGCCCAGGAGGAGGCACATGGCCCGCTCCATGAGGTCCGCGTGGTAGTTCTTGCAGGAGTTGAAGCCGAGGAGGATGTTGGTGCGTCCGGCGGCGATTTTCCGCGCCAGTTTGCGTATGGCCTCCGGGTTGATGCCGCAAATCTTCTCCGCCTTCTCGGGGGTGTAGTCTTCTAGGCGCTTCTGAACCAGTTGGAAGACTGTGGTGACGGCGACCGCCTTGCCGTCTGCCAGCGTCACCTTGTGGTCGACGTCGAGAGACGGGTCGACCTTGCCGAGGTCCAGCGTGCCGCGTGGCGCCTCGACGACCTGCTTTGTCTTCGCATCGAACCAGAAGAACTGGTCTTCGCGGCCGTCTTCCTTGATGTCTTTCTCGCGGAGGTAGCGGCCGGTGTCCTTTCGTACGAGGAGCGGCAGGTCGGTCTGCTCCTTCATGAAGTGGCGGTCTTCGAGGCCCTCATCAAGTATGGTCTTGCACATTGCCAGCGCCAGCGCCGCATCCGTTCCGGGGCGCACGGGCAAGTGGTAGTCCGCGTGAGTGGCGGAGGGACTGAAGTCAGGCGCGATGGTGACGACGGTGGCGCCCTTGTAGCGGGCTTCGGAGACGTAATGGTAGTAGGGGATGCGGGTGTAGACGGGGTTCATGTGCCAGATGAGCACGACGTCGGAGAGGAACCAGTCGTCGACGCTGCTGGCGAAGATCTTGCCGTAGGTGAGGTACATTCCGGGCGCGAAGTCATTGACTACGCCGTCGAGGTCCATACTGACGCCGCCGACGAGGCCAATGAACTTCAGCATCGCGCCGAGGGCCATGGGCCCGCCCTGTGCGCCGGTGATCTCGTGCACGATGGACTGAGGGCCCTTGTCCTGTATGGCGTCGATGACGGCGTCCGCGACCTCGGTCAGGGCTTGGTCCCAGGAGATGCGCTTCCAGCGGCCGGAGCCGCGCTCGCCGACGCGCTTCAGCGGGTAGAGGATGCGCTCCTTGGCGTAGAGCTGCTGGCCCCACATGGCGCCCTTGTTGCAGCCCATGGGATTGAGGTCAGGCACGCCCTCTTCGATCGTCTGGTAGGTGGCGCCGGGCTCCTCGTAGAGGACGATGCCGTCCTTGACGTAAGCGCGGAAGGGGCAGTTGCCCGGGTAGCAGTCCACGCAGTGGGACACCCACGCTACCTTGTCCCAGTTCCATTGCTGCCGGTGCAGGTCTTCCGTCGAGGAATACTTGATCCCGGCAGCCTTGCCCGTGGGCTTGAGGGTTCGAAGAGCCGTTTTCGCCATGGCGCCCCCCTAAGAGTCTTGTGCTCTTGTGGTGAGATATGTGAGATCTGCGCGAAGGAACCTGGAAGTGGATTCGGTCAGCGACCTGTAGAACGGGAGTGGCTGCTGCTGCATGAGCTTCTGCTGCAGGCGCGGCCACCAGTTGTGGAGGTGGTCACGGAGGAAGTCGACCTGCGCCCTCAAGAGCGAGCGGATGTCGGCAGGGGCCTGGGCTTCGGACTCGCTCTCGGCCAGGAACTGCATGAACTCCAGCTCGACCGTGATGTGGTCAGGCATGAGCCCTTCCTCCGCCTGAACGCCGAAGAAGTTGTAGTAGCGGACGAGCGTCTCCAGGGTGCGGAGGCGGTCGTTGCCGTAGTGGCCGGCGTGCAGAGGGCAAGGCGGACCGGCGCGGCCGCCTACCTGGAAGAGACGGATGTACTCCGACTGAAAGGTGTCAAACTCTTCCGGCGCGCGAAACTCTCGTGGCGTTGGAAGAGGAAGAGGGTAGGGGAGCCGTCCTGACGCTGCGGCGAGACTCTCCATCCAGAATCCCCGGCGAATGTCTGAATGGAACCGCTCCTCCGGAAACGAGAGCGACAGGGAGAGTATGGCGTACACGCAGCTCCGCGGAAGGGACGAAGCAGCAACCTCCCCAGCATTCTCTCGCAATGGAGCCACTACGTGGGTCATTAGGCTCCCCTACCGTTGGCATTGACACGGTTGATCACTTGACCTCAACCCACTGGATGTCGGCGGGATCGCGGTCGAATGGCTTGAACATATCTTTCCACCAGTAGGCGATGAGGGTGTCCATCAGCTCGGACTTGCCGCCGCTGCGGGTCTTTTCCATCTCGCCACTGAGGGTGCTAAGGGCGTCCCGAACCTTGGGGCCGAAGTGGCTCTCGAGATACTCGGTCGGGATACGTGGGATGGACTCGTCGAAGCTCCCGTCTTCGTTGAGCCGAGCAGGGCCGATGGGCGGGATGTAGAAAACGTTGGGCTGAGTGCCATATTCAGGGTGGAGGGGCAGCGCCACCTTCCACTTGTTGACCAGCTTGGCCACCGGACCGTCCTCGTCGTCCAGCATTCCGAAGAAGACAGCGCGGCCGGGGCACTGGCGAACGCAGGCGGGCGCCACGCCCATCTCCACTCGGGGGAAGCACATGATGCACTGCTGGCTGACTTCCCGCACCCAGTTGAAGTAGACCTTCTTGTAAGGGCAGGCCTCCAGGCAGAACTGGTAGCCGCGACACTTTTCTTCGTCGCGAAGCACGATGCCGTCCTCGGGGCGCTTGTACATCGCGCCGCGGGGACAGGCGTCAACACACGCAGGCTTGGTGCAGTGGTTGCAGAGGCGCGGCATGTAGAAGAAGTAGGAGTTCGGGTATTCACCGGCGCCCTGGTCCTCGTCCCAGTTGGGGCCCCACTTGGGCTCTTCGCCGACAGCGTGAAGGTACACGGACTGGCCCTTGCCGCCATAGAGCACTTCGTCGTAATTGAAGTCCCAGCCGCCGCCCCACTCCTCGCGCAGGGGCCTGCGACCGGCCTGGGGGACGTCTTCGCGGTAGCCGCCGCCCATCGATTCCCAGTCGCGCGGATGACCGCGGCCGGGAAGGGTGTTGACGGTGCACCACCACTGGTAGTCGGTGCCTTCATCGCGGGTCCAGAGGACCTTGCAGGCCACCGAGCAGGTCTGGCAGCCGATGCACTTGTTGAGGTCGAAGACCATGGCCACCTGGCGTTCTTTTTGAGCCGCGCGCTTACCGTTTTGTGCCATAAACTGCCTTACCTTTCGGGAGTGGCCTCTCCGAACCAGCTATTGAACTCGCGGAGGATGCCCGATTCGCCATAGGCTACGAGAAGACCGTTGGCGTAGGCCCAACCGGCATCCATTTCGCCCCGGATGATCTGGAGGGCGATGTCAGACGGGATGTGAATGCGAAGGTTTGTGCGCGCCAGGGACCCTTCCTCGACGAAGCAGTCGCGGCCACGCACAGTCACCATCCAGTTCCCGGGCTCAGGGCCCACGGTGGAGATGTGAACGCGCGTGGCGGGGCGCTCCGCGGGAATGGGGCGGAACCTGCGGGGCAGATTGCGGATCGCCTCGGCGAACGTGCCCGATAGGTGCAGGATCACTCGATCACCAGCTCCTGCCACTGCCTCGAGTGCGCGTGCAAGCTGCCGCGTTCCTGGCTCCCGCCCTCCCAGACGGTAAAGCCGACGCTGTTCGGCTTGGCTGTGGAGATAGGTGCGGTTTCGCGCGAGGATGCCTTGATGGAGCGCGAGACGACGAGCTCCCAGGAGCCGCCCTCCCAGCGGGACTTCGTGGCGATGCCGTTACTCTTGGTGGGTTCCTCTGTGGCCAAGCCGCGGGCGATCAGATTCTCCCCGGCGTCTTCCTTGTTGGCTCGCCAGAACCAGAGGTTGACTGGAGCGTCGGGGGAGCCGTCGTTTTCCAGAGGGGCCTTACCGTTCATCGGGAAGACCACGGCGGCGGCGTCCGGGAAGACGGAACCGTCTCCGTAGCTGTCGTTCTTGGTGTCGTCGCGCCAGCTCAAGCGGAAAAAGATGTCCTTGCCGTTGTGCGCCGCCTGGACTTTCACCATGCGGACGGCGCCGACCTGCTTGCCGGCCCAGACGGTACGGACGTACCGGGAGGGCTGCAGGTGCAGCGGCGTTCCCGCCAGCTGGACATCCTCGACAGGCACCTTCTTCCACTGGGCCGCCCTGGGGTTGAGAAGCGTAGCGCTGGCTAGCTGAAGCTTTGTTGCTTTCATATCACGTTCCTTGAACTGACCTCAGTGTGTTCTCGGACTGGTAACTTTATCGTTCATTGACCCTCGCCAGTCAGTCGGGCAAAGGCCCGATTTGGGGGTCAGGGATTTCCCGACACTCTCTCAGCCAGGCCAGCTCGCGGGCGCAGAAATCGTGTGCGAGGCAAGCCAGGGCGGAGTAGTACGGCGAGGGTTCACGGGCGTCCGCCAGGCGGGCCGTGAGACGGGGAAGCCACTTGCACAGGTGCCGGTAAAGGAAGTCTCGCTGGGCCATGCGCAGGTCTTCCGCCTGTAATGCCACCTCCTTAAACGTCAGGTAGTGCATGAACTGGAACTCGGCACAGAGGTGGTCGGGCTGGTCCCCCGGCGCCGGCTTGAGCCCGAAGTGCTCGTAAAAGCGGACAAGTTCCTCCATGATCTTCATGCGGCCGCCGCGGTGGGCACCTTCGTAAAGCGGGCAGTACGGCCGGCCGGCCCCGACCTCGAAGAGGCGGATGTAATCGTGCTGGAGGATTTCTGTGGCCGGTGCGAGGGCCAGGGTTCTGCGGATGGAATCCGGGATCACGAAGGCATACGGGAGGAAGGCGACGACATCGGCCAGTTCCTCCAGCCAGGCGCGGGAGACGAAGCGCTCCGCCAGCGGCGCGTCCGGAAAGGCAAATCCTTCCGCGAGGAGCGCATAGACCCGGCTGCGGGCTCCGGCAGAGATCTGCTCGTCACTCTCGAGGGAGAGCTCAAGCGTGGTCATGCCGTAGGCCTATTCAGGGTACCGGGATCTTTTGTGAAGCCGCCGAACATGCTCTTCCATTCGTAGGCGATGAGTGTGTCCAGCATTTCCGACTTCTCGCCCTTGCGGGTTCTGCCGATTTCCGATATCAGGAGCTCGAGAACGCGGTTAACGTCTGGGCCGAACAGTTTCTCCAGGTAGGCCCGGGGGATGCGCTCGGAGCCCTCGATGATCTCGCCGTCGTCATCGTAGAGCGGCGGCGAAAGCGGCGGGACATAGTAGACGTTGGGTTCGGTACCGGCCTCCGGATGGAGGCGGATCGCCACCTTCCACTCCTTGACGAGCTTGTAGACGGAGCTTTCCTCGTCATCGAGGTATCCGATGAAGCGGACGCGGCCGGGGCACTGGCGGAAACAGGCGGGGGCCACGCCTTGCTCGAGCCTGGGGTAGCAGAGGATGCACTTTTGCGAGCGCTTCAACACGCGGTTGAAATAGATCCGCTTGTATGGACAAGCCTCGGCGCAGAAGCGATAGCCGTTGCAGCGCTCCTGGTCGATGAGGACCACGCCGTCATCAACGCGCTTGTAGATGGCGGAACGGGGGCAGGCGGCCAGGCAGGCGGGATTGGTGCAGTGCTGGCAGATCATCTGGAGGTAGAAGAAGTAGGAATTCGGGTAATCGCCGGTGGCCTGGTCTTCGTCCCAGAGCGGCCCCCAGTCGGGGTCACCATCTTTGGGCTGAAGGTGCTTGCTGGTGCCCTGCCCGCCGTAGAAGACGTCGTCGTAGTTGAAGTCCCAGGCCTCGCCGTACTCCTTTAGTTTCGGGATGCGGCTGGCCCGCGGTTCGCCCTCGGCGAAGCCGCCGCCGAGTTCCTGCCAGCCCTTCGGGGTACCCTGGCCGGGCATGGTGGAGACAACGTTCCACCACATGTGCTCCATGCCTTCTTCGTCGGTCCAAAGGGTCTTGCAGGCGATAGTGCAGGTCTGGCAGCCGAGGCACTTGTTCATGTCGAACACCATGCCCAACTGGCGTTTTACCTTGGGGGGTTGTACGGGCATGCGCTAAGCCTCGATATCCAGCTGTTGCCACTCGAGCGTCGCGGCCTTCAGCCCGCCCCGTTCATGCTCGGATCCCTGCCAGACGGCGAAGGCGACCTTGCCCTTTGCCCCAGGGGCGAGCGTCAGTCCGGCGCCTTTGCCGGAGAAGCGACGAGACAGGACGAGGTGCCAGCTGGCTGCGGAATGCTCGGCCTTGCTGGTGACCCCCCTGGCGGGAAGCCGCTGGCTGGAGCCGATGCCCTGCGCCTTGACGTGGTAGGGCTCCTCGAGGTCCGGGCGCCAGAGCCAGGCAAACACCGGTTGGTCCGGTGAGCCCATGCTGGTCAGGGGGGCGTCTCCCTTCTCCGGGAACAGCACGGCGGCGGCGTCGGCGAAGGCGTCGGTGTCGGAGATGGAGTCGTCTTTTGTGGCGTCGGCCCAGGACAGGCGGAAGAAGATGGCTTCGCCGTTGTGGACGGCCTGCACGCTCAGTTCCTTTGCCGCGCCGTAGGGGCGGTCTTTCCAGACGGACTGAACGTAGGCCGAGGGCTGTGAGAGGATCGGTGTTGGCGAAAGGGCGAGCGTTTCCGCAGCCACTGGCCCCCATTGCGTGGCGCCCGGCTCCAGTAGCTGGGATGAGGGTGCGGCAGTACGCTTGACGCTAACCACGGGGTCAGCATGACCCGCCGAGAGGGGCCGGTCTATCAGGCAGGGTCAGTCAAAGGAGTGTGGGGGAATGCCTGACCGTGTGGCCCGGCGGGGGTCAATCAAAACGCTAAGGCTATCTAATTTCTGATTGAACCGCTTGATCTCTTCCTGAGGATTGTTGTCCCAGTGGTGAGAAACCGTTCTTTCTTCGTGAGATCCGGTGTTTTGGGTGATTGACTCAGCAACTGACGCCTGGCGCCGGGATTCAATCAGTCGCGGTGCTGAGGACTGCGCGCGCGGGCATGTTCGCGGCCACATTTGCGGGGGTTGAAGGCGGATGTGCATAGATATATGGTATCGGCGACAGGGCGGATATGTTAAGGGGAAAGTGGCGCGGAGTGGTACATGGCGCCGGTGTTGGTGAGGGTGGTCCCTGGCCGCCGGGGAGCCCGATAGGGCCGCAGGTGCTGCGTGATTACGATTACGGACGGGGGATGGCAGTCGAACGGCGTGGGGGTCAGGCGGTGGCGCGTCGGCGGGTGTTGAGGAGGCGCTTGAGGTCAGTCTCAGCCTTATCCTTGGCGACGCAGGAGTATCCCCAGCGCTCGAGGACCGCGGCCCGGTAGTCTTCCGAGTCCTCGTTCAGCATCACGACGACGTGAAGTTGGGGGAACGAATCG
>DASSZB010000218.1:0-2564 GCA_035702935.1 Dehalococcoidia bacterium | reverse complement strand
CCACCACCTCCGCCGCTCGTTGTGCACGTGGGCGATCTGGACGGCGCCAGGACGGGCCAGAAAGTATCAGTACGAATCTACGCGCACGATGCCGCTCACAACCCTGGATCCGGCGTGACGGTGTTTGGAATGTGGGGTGGGCTCTTTTCCGGCACTGCCTCGTGCGTAACGGACACGACGGGATCTTGCGGGGTGCGCACGGGAAACATTCCAGTTGGCGGCGTGACCTTTGTCGTCACGGGGCTATCAAAGGCCGGCGCCACGTACGATGGCTCGCTGAACCACGATCCCGACGGCGACAGCAGCGGCACGTCGATAGACGTTAATCCCTGACAGGGTAGTTCCGGAGCCTGCATCCCCCTCTGCAAACCGGATTGCGGCGGCCCACGTCCAAACGGTTGCAACGTTCCGTTTCCTTCTTTCGTCTTGAGGTAGAGTCCTCCAGATCACACTAAGTTCGCCGCGGTGAAACATGCCTAAGCAGCCAAGAAAATCCAAGAAGAATGACGGCGCTTCCCTGACCGAGGCGCGGACGAAAGCGAAGCCCAGGCGCGCCGCACCAATCCGCAGGGCGGCCGAACCCCACGTCCCGGAAGTGGGTGTCCGCGAAACGTGGGAGCCATATGACCGCCCCATCTACACCCAGGAAGGGATGCTAGAGGACGCGTACTTGATAAGCTCCCGGCGGGTCCGCCGGGAGCCGGAGAAGTCGCTGGCCGAACTGGTGGCCAGCGTGACGGCAAAGCCGGTCGTGGAGGAGCCCGCCCATGAGAGCGTAACCTCCGAGCCGCTGAACGAGCCGGGGATGGAAGCTGTCCGTAGGACGGCACCTGGCGGCCTCTTCGCCCTGCTGGGCGTGGCTGCGTTCTTCATCGCCCTCGCCGCGCTGCTGTTGATGCGTTGAGTCCGGGACAAGTTCTTCGTCGGGGGCCGTGCGGCTCGGGATGACAGGGGTCAGGCGCCCCGGCGGGCGGCACGGCCGGGCAGGGTCCGGCCTTCGGACGGAGCCAGCGCGATGAAGTCATCTGACCCCGAGCTACCGGCGGTTTCCGGCAGCTCGATGTGCTCTCCGAATTTCTCGGCGATCACTTTCTGACCTTCTTCCAGGAGTGCCGTCAGGAACTGTTCCTCCTGGACGACGCGGACCACTTCGCCCTTGCGGAAGATTGCGCCGCGGCCCTTACCGGCGGCCAGGCCGATGTCAGCGTCCCGTGATTCCCCCGGCCCGTTCACAACGCATCCCATGACGGCCACCGTGATGGGTTTGCCGATCGCCTGGAAGCGCTCCTCCACCTCTTTGGCCAGCGGGATGAGGTCCACTTCGATGCGCCCGCAGGTGGGACAGGCCACGATCGTCGCGCCGCGCTGGCGGAGGTTGAGAGATTTCAAGATGTCCCAGCAGACGGGCAGCTCCTCGGCCGGGTCGGCGGCCAGGGAGACCCGGATCGTGTCGCCGATGCCCTCCCCCAGCAGCAGGCCAATGCCAACGGCGGAGCGGACGCTGCCGGCGCCTGGGGTCCCAGCCTCAGTGACCCCGAGGTGCAGGGGATAGGGCACCCGCCTGGCCATCTCGCGGTAGGCGGTGACCATCGTTGGGACGTCGAAAGCCTTGAGCGAAATCTTGATGTTCTCGAAACCCATCTCCTCGAGGATGCCAATCTCCCACAGCGCGGCCTCGACCATGCGCTGCGGCTTCGGCGGCGGCAGTTCGCCGTCTGCCAGTGCCGGTATGGGTGGCAGAGAGCCCTCGTTGACTCCGACCCGGATGGGGATGCCACGGGCCTTCGCCTCGGCGACAACCTCGCGGACTTTGCCGGCGTCGCGGATGTTGCCGGGGTTCAGCCGCAGGCCGTGGATGCCGGCGCGGATCGATTCCAGCGCCAGGCGGTGGTCGAAGTGGATGTCCGCGATGAGCGGCACCGGGGTGGCCTTCACGATCTCGCCGACGGCGGCCGCCGCCCGCCTGTCCGGCACAGCGATACGCACGATCTCGGCTCCGGCGTCCGCCAGGCGCGCTATCTGTTCGATGGTGGCCTTCGCGTCCGCCGTGTCCGTGTTCGTCATCGTCTGGACGACCACCGGCGCCTCGTCGCCGATCTGGACGTCGCCGACATGAACGGGACGTGAGGCTCGCCGGGGAGTGAGCGGCACGGGTTCGTCTGTCACAAATGTATTTTCAACCACAAAGGCACTAAGACACAAAGTTCGAGAAGGAAGATGACCAGAAAGGTGCCAGATCAGGGGTGGGTCAGGTTACCGGATCCTCCTCGATCCCGATCGACTGTCCGGTCTCGGCTGGAACGGGTGGCAACAGGTTTAACCACAAGACTGCTAACGGGCCTACAATGAGAGCAGCCACCGTCCAAAACCTGACCGACCGGCGCTTTGCCCGAGGGTTCGGGCGGCAGGTACCGACGGCCCACGCCCAGAACAGCATAACGATAGCAGCGATTGCGATCGGCGGATTGTCAGCGATCGGCGGGACTGCAAGCGACCAGGCCAAATTCCTGTTGAACCCTTAGTGTCTTCGTGTTTTTCGTGGTTGGACGAGGCTAGTCGAAGAG
>DASSZB010000020.1:0-2050 GCA_035702935.1 Dehalococcoidia bacterium | reverse complement strand
GCCGCGGGGTGCGCTCGATCAAGGCGTTGCCGGTGGGCGACTGGAACCAGTACTTCCTGGTCATCAATCGCAACAAGAAGAGCCTCGCGGTGGACCTTAATACCGACTCCGGCCGGGAAGTGCTCTTCCGGCTGGTCAAGGAAGCCGATGTCTTCCTGACGAACGTGACGCGGGAAAACCTTGAGAAATGGCAGGTGACGTACGACCGGCTTTCTTCGCTGAACCCACGCTTGATCTATGCCACTGCGAGTGGGTTCGGGCAATTCGGGACGAGCAACCGGCCGTCGTTCGATCTCACGGTTCAGGCGCTGACGGGACTGATGACACGGCTGGGGGAGCCGGGCCAGCCTCCGATCTATGTGGGCATGGGCTCCGGCGACGCCATGGGCGGTTTGATGACCGCGCTGGCGATCACTATAGCGCTGCATGCTCGCGAAAAGACAGGCCGCGGTCAATTGATCGACGCGTCGCTGTACGGCGCACAGCTTTTCCTCGCGGCGCCGATGCTACAGGGCTTCCTGGCGACGCGAAGCGAGCGATTTTCCCGGCAGCAGTCCCGCAGGGCACCGCCCAACCCGTTGTGGAACACGTACCAGGCGGCGGACAAATGGATATTTCTGTGCCTGGAGAACAACGACGAGAATTGGGCGAAGCTAGCCGGCACACTCGGTGACGTGGCGGCCGCCGCCGACGCGCGTTTCGCCACGACGGAAAACCGGAGGCGCAACGCCGCGGAGGTGGTGGAAGCGCTGGACTCGGCGATAGGACGCCGTCCGGCAGCCGCATGGCTGGACGAGTGGCAGGCGGCCGGCCTGGCTGCGGGGCCGATTAACAACCTCGCGGAGCTGGCGAAAGACCCGCAGGCCTGGGATAACGGCTATCTGACGAGGACCCGCTGCGACGAGGTGAACCGGGAGGTTATGGTTCGTGGGTTTCCGACCGGTTTCAGCAAGACGCCGGCAACCTTGCGGAGCCTGGGGCCCGAACTGGGGCAGGACACGGAGCAAATACTCGTGGAATCGCTCGGCTATTCATGGGAAGAGGTCGTTGCGCTCAAGGAGGAGGGGGCGATTCTGTGATGGACATGATGGGAGGGTGCCGCCGATGACGACGAAGAAACGCCTACCAGTGGTTGAAGGCGCGTTTGCGGAGACCTCCGAAGGCCCGCGCCTTCTCGGGTCCAGGTGCCGGTCGTGCAAGACGGTGTACTTCCCGCGAACCCCCGTCTGCCGGAATCCCGCTTGCGACGATCGAGAGGTCGATGACTACGCACTCAGCCCGCGCGGGACGCTCTGGAGCTACACAGTGCAGTACTACAGGCCACCTCCGCCCGCGCAGTTCGACGATCCGTTTGTGCCGTACGGCGTGGGGCTCATTGACCTGCCGGAAGGCATCCGGGTCCTCTCGATGATGAGTTCGGGCAAGCCCGAGGAGCTGAAGATAGGGTCGGAGGTGGAGCTGGTACTGGAGGCGCTTTATCACAATGAGGATGGCGACGAGGTGATCACGTGGAAGTTCCGGCCGGTCTAGTGTTGGCGGGAAAAGGAGCGAGCAGATGAGGGACGTGGCCGTCATTGGTGTGGGGATGCACCCGTGGGGGAAGTTTGACGATAAGCCGCTGAACCTGATGTGCCGGGAGGCGATAGAACTGGCGCTAAAGGACGCGGGCGTCGGGTGGCGCGATATCCAGAGCGTGGCGGCCGGAAGCTCTCGTTTTTCGGGGGGCTTCGGCTGGGGATTGAACGGCAACGAGGTCGGGATGGACATCGGCATGACCGGCGTGCCCATCTACAACCTGTCGGCAGGATGCTCGGCGGGGGGTCATGCTTTTCACATGGCGTACATGCTCGTAGCCAGCGGCCAGTGCGACATCGCGCTGGCGATGGCCGGCGAGAAGATGCCGCGGGGGTTTATACCGCTGACGGGCAACGAGGCGGACCCGCTCGATGTGCAGTACTTGCAGTTCGTCTGCGCTGGAATGACTGGGCCGGCCTTCTGGGCGATGCTGGCGCGCAGGCGGATGGAGGAGTTTGGCACGACGGAGGAGCAG
>DASSZB010000319.1:0-2220 GCA_035702935.1 Dehalococcoidia bacterium | reverse complement strand
GTCGCGCGCTGGGTGATCGGCCGGGATACGCAAAGCTTCGAAGTTGTAGCGGTCCCACTCGATCTCCGGGCCCTCGGCCACCTGGAAGCCCATGGCGCCGAAGGCGTCCAGCACGTCGCGCAGCGTCTGCGTGATCGGGTGGAGGCGTCCGCGCGGCAGGGGGATGCCGGGCAGCGTCACGTCCAGGCGCTCAGCTTCGATGACGCGGCTAACTCGGGCCTCCTCGAGGCCGATGCGGCGGTCCTCGTACGCCGCTTCGAGGCGCTGCTTGGCGGCGTTGGCGTCGGCGCCCACCCGCCGCCGCTCCTCGACATCGGTGATCGATCCGAGGGTGCGCAGGACCTGGGTTAGCGTGCCCTTGCGTCCGAGACAAGCGACCCGCCATTCTTCGAGCGCAGCGAGGTCAGCGGCCGCAGATAGCGCGGCAAGCGCGGACGATTCGATATCGGGGAGGCTCTTGTTTTCTGAAGTCATAGTGAAGCGGACCTGTCTGGCGGGGCCACGCGTATTATATTTCCCCGCCTGAAGCGGGGCAATTCGCGTGCCGCTTGACAGAGGCCGCGCCCGCGATATGATTTCGGCAGCCACAGGGCGGACTACATGCCGGCTTCACAATAAGGAGGCAGAGCCCGAGATGATGCAGGCTTACGTGCTCATAGAGTCAGCCGTCGGTAAGGCTAGCGGAGTGGCCGACGGCGTCAGGAAGCTGAACTTCAGCGACACGAAGGTCGTATCGGTGGATGCCGTCACCGGCCCCTTCGATGTCATCGCCCTTCTCCAATCGGACGACCTCGACAAGCTGGGGCGCGCCATCACCGATGGCATCCAGACGGTCGACGGCGTCCAGCGCACCACGACCTGCCTCGTCGTCCGCCTGAGCTGACCACGGCGGCAGCGTTGATGAGCCCAACGTGGGTGCGGGCTCGGGACGCTGTTGGGCGCAGTACGCAGACATCCTGGTGTGCCTGTGGTCCGGGTGCGTATCTCCCGGCCTGTGCGCCAGACGAATACGCCGGGTGCTGCGCCCGCCGGCGCCACGCACACCACCATCCGCTGACAGATGATTCTCCTGCCGCCGGAGACCTCGATGCTAGAATGGTGAGTCAGGAGCGCGCCACCATCGCATCTATTTTTGCCAAACAAGCCCTTCCCACTAACAGCTATATCGCCGGACAAGGACCACGATGATTAGCGTTGACGAAGCCCTCTCCCGCATTCTCAGTTACGTCGATATCCTCCCCGCGGAGGAGGTGACGCTTGTCGAGGCTCTCGGGCAGGTGCTGGACGAGGAGATCACCGCGGGCTTCAACATTCCGCCGCTGGACAACACGGCCATGGACGGCTACGCCGTGCGCGCCGCCGACACCGAAGGCGCGGGAGCCGAGTCGCCGGTCCGGTTGCGGGTCATCGGCGAGGTGGCTGCCGGATACGAGTTCGCAGGCCACGTGGAGCCGGGCACAGCCGTGCGCATCATGACCGGCGCTCCCATTCCCGCCGGCGGAGACGCCGTCGTTCCCTTCGAGGAGACGGACGAACCGTTCGACAAGGCGCCGGAGCGGTCGCGGAAGCTGGACGGGACGGTCAAGGTGTTCAAGGCGGCCCGGCCGGGAGCCAACATCAGGCACTCGGGAGAGGACTTGAAAGCGGGCGAAGTTGTGGTCCGCCGCGGCACCGTGCTGCGGCCGTCCGAGATCGGGGTCATCGCCTCGGTGGGCCGGGGAACGGTGCGCGTGATCCGGCGGCCCGTGGTGGCCGTGCTGTCCACAGGCGACGAACTGCTGGAGCCGGGCCAGGAGCGGACGGGAGCGCGCATTTACGACAGCAACGCCCACAGCGTCGCTTCGCTGGTGCGGCGCTACGGTGGTGTCCCGCGCCTGCTGGGGATCGCGAAGGATACGGTGGAAGCGCTGACGGCGAAGATCCACGAGGGCCTCGATGCGGACATGCTCATCACGTCGGCGGGCGTCTCCCGCGGCGATTACGACGTGGTGAAGGACGTGCTGGCCCGCGAGGGTGAGATCGACTTCTGGACCGTGGCCATGAAGCCGGGCAAGCCGCTGGCCTTCGGCTGCTTCTACCCGGACGGCTCCGGCGGGAGGCGGGTGCCGCACATCGGGCTACCAGGGAACCCGGTCAGCTCAATGGTGGCGTTCGAGCTCTTCGGCCGGCCGGCGATGATGAAGATGATGGGAAAGCAGGACTGGCGCCGCCCCCGGCTGC
>DASSZB010000124.1:0-3860 GCA_035702935.1 Dehalococcoidia bacterium | reverse complement strand
TCCTATCTTTGACGTCGGTACCTGCTCGCCGGAGAGTATGGCCACGCGCGCCTTCTGCCCGACAAGGGGGGTGGTCTCCGTGTAGGCGCCGGCTATCAGAAGTTTCTGGGGAACCTCGATCACCCGGACCATATCGGCCGTGATCTCCGTGCCGGGAGAGATATTCTGCGAGGCGACTACGACTGAGGCGACAGGCACGCCCTCAGAGACGGTGGCAGTCTTGCCGTCATCACCTTCGTTGAGGGCGACGAAAACCAGCACGGCAGCGACCAACCCGGCTGCGAGGGCAAGGAAGACGAGCGCCCTGTTGCCCCGATTCAGAGTCATTTCCTGAAGCCTTGCCATTGGGACCTCCCTTATTCCACCAGAACTACTTGCTTTGGATTCCACTTGCTGATGTGACCCACATCGCCGGTGGTGACCAGGATGTTGACAAAGAAACCACGTAGACGGGTCTGCCCGACCGCCCCCGGGAAATCGGACTTATGACACTTAGGACTCCGAATTGTGCCGGTCGCATCCGTGCAGCCCGTGATGAAGAACCCCGCAAGGGCCTCGATCGGCTGGGGCGGGTTACCGGAGGCGATGAATTGCTTCAGGATGATGAGCGAGACGAGGCGCGGGCTGACGCAGTCACGTTCGGAAAACACCGTGTCGGGAGACGGAGAACTATCGCCGTTGAGGGCCTCCACAGTCTCGAGGAACTGGTCTATCCCGTCGCCGTTACCGAACCTGGAGTCGCATTCTCCTTCGGACGATATGAGCGTCTCAAACGCGCCCAGCTGCGGCGTGGAGCCGACACCGGTCAGGGGATAGACGCAGCCGGCTGGATCGTAGGTGCAACTCTCTGCCGGATCAGTCGGGTCGTATTTGGTTGGGTCGCCGAAGTACTTGTAGACGTGGCAGGTCGTGTTGGCCCCGCCGGCCTCGATTTCGTCCAGGTACACTCGATTTCCGCCGCCGGTGGAGCTGCAATTAGCGCTTCCGTCATTGAGCAGGCGAAGGCTGCCGGCTTCACCCGATGTCGTGCTTCCGGCGCCGAAGGCCAGGACGCACTCCTGGCCAAAGAGCGGGTCCTCAGAGCCATCGCCATCGACGTCTTCCCAGCAGTCACTCTGTACGCCGGAAATTTGCACGCCTACGGGCAGGAGCCCTTCGGCGCTGGAAATGGAGCCCAGGCAGGCCTTGGACGGCGCGCCGATGCTGGGGACGAATGCATCGTCGACGATTGAGATGAAGAGATTGGCGCCGTGATGCTCGGCGTCCATGCGTACGGTATCGACGACAGGGGACGGCCCCAGGCAGTCGGTATCGCCGATAACGACATTGTGGACGTCCGTGGCGGGCAGGCCGTTGTAGTCGGCCCACTGGTAGAGGGCGGCCGAGGCGGCCGCCTGGACGGCGGAGGGGTTGTTGTTGGACGGGTTGACGAAGTCCTGCTGGAGCAGCTCCAGGGCCCCGGCCATGGTCGCCATGTCGGCGTCTTTCTGCGCGCCGCGGCGCTCCGTCAACCAGAGGCTGAAGTCCACGACGATGACGCCGATGACGAAGACGACGGACATTGCCAGGACAAAGAGAATCAGCGCCTGGCCCTTCTCGGATGCCCGAACTGGCCTGCCCCCCTGCATCCCCTCTCCTAGCATTCCGGCTCCGAATCCTGGGGCCCGTTGGCCAACCTGGAATCTGCGCTTGGTGTGAGACTAATCGAGGGTACGGGGACGCCGAAGGCGGTCAGTATCTCGCCGCCGCCGACGCTGAAGTTGTAATCGTAGCTGGCGGAGACGCGGGCATCGTCGCCGGCGTTGATGTCGCCGTTGCCGTCCGAGTCAACGTAGCAGACGGTTATGTCGGCGGCAGTCAGCAAACCCTGGGACTGGGCGATGGTGCGCGCCTTAATCTCGTCGACTGTGGTCCCAACGATAGCCCGCCGGCTCCCCTCGTAGACCGCGTGCTGAAGGACCTCGCGGCGGTCGATGGCTATGCCGAAGTCCACAAGCGTGAGGATGAAAACGACGATCAATGGCAGGATGAGCGCCATCTCGATCAACGCCTGACCCCGCTCTCTGCGGAGGCAGGCGCTTGTCGCGGGCTTCAACCGCTCTGCATCGGGGGCAGCGCAGTTGGAGGCCGCGCCAGACACGAACACGGGCTTCACCGCCGGAAAAGCTTTCCGCAGGTGAGTCCGCCGTGATGTGGGTCCGGTCTGGGTAATCTTTGTAGCCATCGGTAGAAAGCCCTCTACGGGGCCGGGAGACACCGGCCTCCCGGCCCCGCGAACTGGGTTGAGGGTTAGAACGGTGCGCAGGTCGTGGCGCTGTCGAAGTCGATGCAGTCGCTGATGCCACCGGCCATGCTGGAGATAGCGCCGGACAGTACCAGGACGCCGGCCATGATGGCCAGGGCGATCAGGCCGCCGAGAAGCGCGTACTCCAGAAGGTCCTGGCCGCGCTCGGTGCGGACCTGCATCCGGATCCACGAAATAAGAACTGAAAGCATGAAGGTTCCTCCTCCAAAATGAAAAATGGATGGGTTGATGGCCTTTTATGGCCGGATTACTCCCGTAACTCACCCCCCTTCGGTGGTCGCAGGCCAAAGGAATTGGTTGCGTCGTGCGCCCATAGTAGGAGCGAATCAGCGCAAGAGGGGTAAGAAAGGTCGCAGAAAAATGTTAGATTTGCCGGCCGGCAGATGCGGCGGCCCGGAAGACCAGCGTCTGCCCGCCGATCCGGATCTCGTCGCCGTCTTCCAGGACGGCCCACGTCACGGGCTGCCCGGCGATGGTGACGCTGCCGGTGCGCGACAAGTTGTGCAGCATGTAGCTGCCATCGCGAAGCCAGATGCGGACGCGTTCAGTCCTGGATCCGGCGCCATTCAAGAGGGGCACCATGCAATCGGACGTGTATCCCACGGTGACCGGGCTATCGCCCAGGGGGAATCGGCGGTCCGCCAGCTCCAGCCAGGCGCCGGGCTCACCCGGCGCTACCCGCTGAATGGTGGGGTAGGCCATGGGCTTTGTCTCCAGTTCGAAGCGTTCCGCTTCAATCCGCCCCAGGCCGGCGGTGGCGGCCTCGGCGGCGCTCCTGCGGCGGCGCAGCGAGAGCACCGTCGCTCCGCCGACCGCGGCGGCCACGCCGACCGCTCCCAGCAGTACCAGCGGCAGCGCTGAGCCGCTGGATTCGGACGCCGGCTGCGCCTGCGAGACTGGTTCAGACGGAGGAGCCGCCGTGGGGACGGGGGTCACCAGCAGGGCCGGCGGCAACGCAAGTGTGGCTTCGGCCGTCAGGACTGTGTCGCCGACGGTCACGCGGACCTGCACGGCCTTCCCGTGGGCGCGGGCAGGCTCCACGCCAGCGGCGTCAAAAGTCACGACGTACTGCTGGCGCAGAACCTGCGCGGTTTCCTGGTAGAGGGCGGTCAGACCTTCCGGTGTCGGGGCGGCGCGAAACTGGCCGCGGCCGGCGGCGGCCAGGGCGGCCAGGTACTCCTGGTCGATGCCATCGCCCAACCCGATGCTCATGAAGACGGCCGAGCCGGCTTGCACTGAGGCAAGCGCGGCCTGGGGATCGACGGACAGAGCCCCGAAATCCTGCCCGTCCGACAGCAGGACGATGGCGCGACGAGGGAGCGGCCCGGTGTCCGCTAATCGGACGCTCTCCTGGACAGCGGCGTAGAGGCTGGTGTTGCCGCCCGCCACCAGGCCATCTATAGCAGCAGTGAGGGCGGCCTTGTCCCCCGTGAATGGCTGGACGACGGCCGGCGCGTTGGAGAACGCGATGACGGCCGCCTGGTCAGACGGGCCGAGCTGGGAGACGAGGGCACGCCCGGCGGCGGCGGCGTTTGTCAGCGGCGCCCCCGCCATA
>DASSZB010000398.1:0-2419 GCA_035702935.1 Dehalococcoidia bacterium | reverse complement strand
CCAACTTTCCACCCGAGCATCAGGAGCAGAGGGAAAACTAAGTAGAACTGCTCCTCGACGCTCAAGGACCAGGTGTGCAGGTAGGGGTTGATCGCGGCGGATGAGTCGAAGTAGCCGCCTGAGGAGCGTGCGATGGCAAGGTTCGCAACCAAGAGCTGAGCCGCGGCCGCAGTCCGTGCGGCGACTTGTTGGGCGCCAACCGGAGACAGAACAGTGGCCGACAGGGCCAGGGTGATCGTGGAGACAAGCGCAAGGGCAGGGGCTAGGCGCCTCAGCCGACGCAGGTAGAAACCACGCAGGTCCAGCCGTCCGGTGACCTCCTGCTCACGCGTCAGCAGCCCCGTGATCACGAAGCCCGAAACGACGAAGAAGACGTCGACCCCTAGGAATCCGCCAGGGAGTGGCAGTCCCGCGTGGTACGCCAAGACACCAAGCACCGCCACGGCTCGCAGTCCTTGAACATCAGCCCGACGTACCGAGGGCGTCGGAGTGTCAGTCACAAGACGGAGAACAACTCCGTTATCCGGATTGCACCGGGACCGATGATCACGATGAACAACGCGGGGAAGATGCAGAGAAGCAGAGGGAAGAGAATCTTCACCGTGACCTTCTGCGCCTGCTCCTCGGCTCGCTGGCGGCGAGCGATCCGCATCTCCTTGGTCTGCTCGCGCAGGACTGCCGCCACCGGAAGGCCCATCCGGTCGGCCTGAACCAGAGCGCTCACGAATGTCTTCACCTCGGGCGCCGTAGTGCGATCGCCGAGTGAGGCGAATGCGTCAGCCCGACTCTTCCCGATCTGGATCTCGGAGAGCACCCGTGCGAACTCGCCGCCGATGGGGCCCGTCACGGTTCGGGCCACCTGCAGGATGGCCGCGTCGAACCCCTGCCCCGCCTCGACACATACGGTGAGCATGTCCAGGGCGTCCGCCAGTCCACGACGCAGCTCCTGCTGCCGCTTCAGTCCGGCGTTGTACACGAGCAGGTCGGGCAGGAAGAACGCGAAGGCGGCGAGCCCGACGCCCGCAAGGATTCCGGTGGCGCTGAAGCCGAAGACGACCAGGCCGAGCACCGCACCGAAGACCAGCCCGATGCCCTTGAGGCCCATGATCCGCTCGACGGACCAGGCCTGCGGATTCCCAGCCTTGTCGAGGGATCGTGAGATCCGGTCTCCTGTACCCCCGGGAGAAAGCCGCACCGCCATCCGCCGCAGGAGGTCGAGCATCGGGTCGAGGAGCCGGTCCCGGGCGGCAAGCTGGTTCTTGGCCACCGTGTTCGGGGTGGCGCGATAGTTCACGAGCTCGAGGGAGCGCGCGGTGCCGGTTGTCTGTCCACCGCCCGCCGACGACGCGAGCACCAGGACGGTCACCGCCAGGATGACCAGGAGGACGCCAAGCCACAACAACATCTGTCACACCTCGATCTGCACGACTTTGCGCATCCAGAAGACGCCGATGACCATGGCGATGATTCCCGCGATCGACATGACCACCCCGAGAAGCGTGGTCCACAGCAAGCTCACGTACTCGTAGTTCGTCCAGGTCGTCCACAGGAGAAGCCCGATGGGCAGGGCGATCAGAATGTAGGCCGAGAAGCGCCCCTCCGCGGAGAGAGCCCGCACGTGCCGGCGCAGGTTCTCACGCTCCCGAAGGGTTGCGGCCGTCGTGCGCAACGTCTCGGCCAGGTTGCCGCCGACCTCACGCTGGATCCGGATCGCCATGGTCGCCCACCGCATGTTCTCCGAGTCCATGCGCTCCGCCATGTGCTCAAGGGCGTCCGACACATCCGCCCCGATCCGGGTCTCGGCCAAGGCGCGCGAGAACTCCTTTGCGGCCGGCTCCGGAGCGTCGCGCGATACCGCGTCCAGACCCTGAAGGAGACTGAACCCACTGGCGAGGCTCGTGGCGACGAGCATGAGGACGTCCGGGAGCACGAACTCGAACGCCCGGGCGCGGCGACGCGCAAAGTAGCGCAGCCCGAAGGCCGGCAGTAGCAGACCCAGGACGAAGCCAACTACGACCCCGAGGATCCACGAACGCGACGACAGCAGCACGTATCCCAGCGCCGTGCCCGTGATTACTGCGGCGATCCGAAGCACGAACCATTCCCCGGCACGCCATGGCAGGTCGGCTCGCTCCAGCAGCATCATCGTCCGGGTCGTGGACTCTCGCCCCTCCATGACGCGCTCACCCATCTGGACGAGGTGTTCGCTGATCGCGCTGGGACTGGCCTGCTGCTTGGGGCGGGCCCGGAGGGACTCCAGCCCGTAGCGGTCGATGGTGGCCACGCGCTCCTTTCGGGCAGAGCGGAACATCGGCGCGAGGATTGCTGCCACCAAGATGAACAGCCCCAGGAACAGGGCCGCCAAGGCCAGGGGCAGCATCGCCCAGGTCCACTGCAGGCCCACCTCGGCGTCGGTGCC
>DASSZB010000253.1:0-2648 GCA_035702935.1 Dehalococcoidia bacterium | reverse complement strand
CTGGTGCGGGAGCCGGTGTTCGTGGCGATACGGGGGGATATGGATGTGAACGAGGCGAAGTTGCGGAACGCGCTGGGGGCGGTGGAGCTGGAGTACATGGACGAGGAGGCGGTGAAGCGGGCGGGGTTCGTGGCGGGGAGCGCGGGAGCCGTTGGGTTGCGGGAAACTGGAAACTCGAAAATGGGCCCTTCGATACCTCAGGGTGACCTTTCGATACCTCCAGGCGAGCGGATACGGGTGGTGGCGGATGAGCTGGTGACTCGGGAGCGGAACCTAGTGGCGGGGGCGAACAAGGCGGACAAGCACCTGCTGAACACGAACTACGGGCGGGACTGGACGGCGGACGTGGTGGCGGATATCGCGCTGGCAAAGGCGGGCTCGAAGTGCGCGAACTGCGGGACGGCGATGGAGGCGCGGACGGGGATCGAGATGGGGCAGGTGTTCAAGCTGGGCACGCACTACAGCGAGAAGATGGGGGCGCACTTCCTCGACGCCGAAGGGAAGCAGCAGCCGGCGGTGATGGGGTCGTACGGGATCGGGATCGAGCGCCTGCTGGCGGCGGCGATCGAGGCGAACCACGATGAGGCGGGGATCGTGTGGCCGCGGAGCCTGGCGCCGTTCGACGTGCACATCGTGGCGATCCAGGCGGACAAGCCGGAGGTGCGCGAGCCGGCGGAGCGGCTGTACGAGGGGCTGCAGGCAGCGGGGCTCTCGGTGCTGTTCGACGACCGCGAGGAGACGCCGGGGGTGAAGTTCAACGACGCGGACCTGCTGGGGATGCCGCTGCGAGTGACGGTGAGCCCGCGGAACCTGGCGAACGGGCAGCTGGAGGTGAAGGGGCGGACGGAGAGCGAGAGCCGGCTGATCGCGCTGGAGGGGGCGGTGGAGGAGATCAGGGCTCAGTTGTCAGTTGTTAGTGGCTAGTTGGGGATGGCTTCGCGAAACGGATAAACGGATGGCGGCGGTGGTGGTCCGAGCGTTGGTGTGACAACGGATTGGGGAAACGGATAAGCGGATGGCGCCGGGGTGATTCCGGCGTTGGCCCGAAAAGGCGCTACGGCTTCGATTCCTCAGCCTTCGCTGTGTGTTTGGGGGCGGTCCTTCGATTCCTCAGGATGAGCGGATGGCGGCGTCCCGGGGTGTGGGCGCTCGGTCCCGGGCGTTTGGACTGGGGCGATGTGGTTCCGGGACAGGTCCCGACGCTTCGGTCGGGATGACAGGAGCTTGGGGGTCGGGATGACTGTTCACTACTCGCCGTGCACTGTCCACTGTTCTGTGCGCTGTCCACTAACCACTAGCAACTTCCCCGGCGGCGGGTTGTAAGGGTGGACGGCGAATGGTATAGTTTTAGCGTAAATACGCTCTCTTGAATGGAGTGGGGTGGCACCCACTTTTTTTTGGCCCTGCGGCCTCTCGAATCGCTCGTAGCCAAGACGAAGCGAGGAAGGGGAAGAGAAGGGTCAAAAACCGTGTCCGGGACATGGGCCCCGGCAGCGGAGGGCGGTAGGAGGTCTGTGCCGGCGTGAAAAGCGAGTTCATGATCGCCATAACGCAACTGGCGGCAGAGAAGAATCTGCCGAAAGAGGTGGTGCTCCAGGCGATGGAGGCCGCCCTCGTATCCGCATACAAGAAGGACAGCGAATCCCAGAACCTGGCCGTGCGCATCGACCGGGAGACGGGCGACCACCACGTGTTCATGGAGCGTACCGTCGTCCAGGAAGTGGCGGACGACAAGATCGAGATCGGCCTCCAGGAAGCGCGGAAGCGGAAGCCCGACGTGATGCTGGGCGACATCCTGCTGGACGAGATCCAGCCGGGGCACGCGGGCCGCATCGCGGCGCAGACGGCGAAGCAGGTGGTACTGCAGCGGCTGCGCGAGGCGGAGCGCGAGATGGTGTTCGAGGAGTTCTCGGGCCGCGAGGGCGACATCGTCTCCGGCGTCGTGCAGCGCATCGAGCCGAAGCACCTGGTGGTGGACCTGGGGAAGACGGAAGGCATCCTGCCCTCGGTGGAGCAGGTGCGCAGCGAGCAGTACCGGGCCGGCCAGCGGATGAAGTTCTACCTGCTGGAGGTGCACCGCAGCATCAAGGGGCCGCAGCTCATCCTCTCGCGGACGCACAAGAACCTGCTGAAGCGGCTGTTCGAGCTGGAGGTGCCGGAGATCTACCGCGGGATCGTGGAGATCAAGTCGATCGCGCGGGAGGCGGGGTACCGGAGCAAGGTGGCGGTGGCAGCAAAGCAGGAAGGCGTGGACCCGGTGGGGTCGTGCGTCGGGCTGCGCGGCATCCGCATCCAGAACATCGTGAACGAGCTGAACGGCGAGCGGATCGACGTGATCCAGTGGGATCCGGAGGCGGCGAAGTTCGTGGCGCACGCGCTGAGCCCGGCCCAGGTGCTGACGGTACGCACGAGCGAGGAGGACAACACGGCCTCTGTAATCGTGCCCGACCGGCAGCTCTCGCTGGCCATCGGCAAGGAAGGGCAGAACGCGCGGCTGGCGGCGAAGCTGACCGGGTGGCGGATCGACATCAAGCCGGAATCGGCGATGCAGGAAGCGCTGGCGGGAGTGCCGGCGACGCCCGCGCCGGCCAGGGCGCCGCGCGCCAAGGCACCTGCCCCCGCGGCGGCCTCGCACGACGTCGAGGCGG
>DASSZB010000190.1:0-3080 GCA_035702935.1 Dehalococcoidia bacterium | reverse complement strand
AGTCGCCGACGATGTGCTGGCCGTGCGTGACGATGTCCAGGGTGGTGGAGCACGTCGGCTCGCTAGCCTGGACAGTGCCGGATGCTGCCAGGCTCATTACGGCCAGTGCGGCCACTGCGGCTCCCACCGCAAGTGTTGCGCCGGCCCTCCAAAGAGTGATCATAGGTCTCTCCTTCCTGACCTTGGGGCCCTCCGCATCAAACTGCGACGCGGGAAGACCGGTTTGCTTTGATGTACTCAGCGTAGGAGAGAGAGCCGCGAGCTTACTTCGCTCGAACAGACCATTTATCCGGGGTAAAACAACGCCGCATGGCCCATTCCTGGGTGATGCGGTAACAAGAACCTGTTATCGGGTTCAGGCCAGCTTGTGGCGCACGGCGAAGGACGCCGCCTCCGCCCGGTTGGAGGCGCCGATCTTCGTCAGGATGTTGCTGACGTGGCGGTCGACCGTGTTGGCGCTGATGCTGAGTTCCTCGCCGATCTCGCGGTTGCTCCGTCCGGCAGCGACGAGGCGGAGCACGTCCACTTCGCGCCCGGTCAGACCCGACGGCCAGGCGCCGTCCGCCGGGATCTCGTGCTCGGCCAGGAAGCGGTGAATCTCCGGTAGAAGCGCGGACGAATGCGCCCAGGCGGCCGGACTCGCGCCCGCGAGCGCGACGAAGCGTGCCCCCGGGATCAGGCTCGCCGCTTCCCGGCCGGAGCTGAACGGTACAAGTCTGTCGTCTCGCGCGTGGATGACCAGCGCCGGCACACGAATCCCGGGCAACACGCCGGATAAATCAACGGAGTACTGGGTTCGCAAAAGCGCTGCGTACATCTGGTAACTCGCCGCCGCCCGGCCAATCTCGGAGATGGCGCGGTGCTGTTCCGCATTGACGTGGGGGTCGTCTACAAACTCGAAAATAGGGAACCCGAAACTAGACACCCATTCTGTCACCGCCGCCTGTTTCTCCGCAGTGACCAGGTCGCCGCCGCGGACGAAGGAGCTGAACAGCACCAGGGCGGCCACTCTGTCCGGATGCGCGGCGGCGTAGCGAGCCGCGATCGGTCCCGCAAGTTCGCCAAGGCTCAGCAGGAAGAACCGCTCCAGTTCCAGCGTCTCGATGACCGCCTCCAGGTCCCGGCCGATCGCGGGTAGCGAGACGTCCGTTACGTTTCGGTCAGAGAGTCCGCTCCCCCGCATGTCGTAGCGCACAAGCGTGTGGCCGTTCGCCAACTCAAGGAGAAATGCCCGCAGAAACGGCGTTCGCCATTCCATCTCCAGGTGTGCCGGCGAGCCGCAAACGTATATGAGCGGCGGTCCGCTACCGACCGTCGCATATGCGATGCGCACGCCGTCCGCAGCGACGCAGAAGCGGATGATCTGTTCTTCCATCAGCGCCGGGAGACCCCCTGCTCCCCAACCGCCAGTATGCCACTTAAGCTGGGGTTAGCCTCACATGCGGACTACGCCAGCTTGTGGCGCACAGCGAAGGACGCCGCTTCCGCCCGGTTCGACGCCCCGATCTTTGTCAGGATGTTGCTGACGTGGCGGTCGACCGTGTTGGCGCTGATGCTGAGTTCCTCGCCGATCTCCCGGTTGCTTCGGCCGACCGCCACCAGCCGCAGCACTTCGGCCTCGCGCTCGCTCAGCCCGGCGGGGAGTGCGGGGGCGGACTCGCCCAGGTACGCCTCGACAGCAGAGATAGCAGCCTCCATATCGCCGACGTATGGCAGGCCCGATTCACCCTCCAGGACGAGCAGCCGCGCGTTCGGGATGCCGGCCGCGAGCACCCGGGCGGCATCCAGGCCTGGATTCCGCCAGCCCCGTCGTTGCATAACCAGCGTGGGCGCCGTAATCGTCGGCAATAGACGCGAAGTGTCAAACCTGTGAAACGTGTCAAGAAGCGCCTTCACCGAAACCGGGTCAATGCCCCGGATCCCGGCCGCCAGCTTCCGTGCCTGCTCCCCGGCAGACCAGCCCATGAGGATTCGAGAGATCGTTTCGGAGAAGATGACCGGGTCCTGGTCAACCAGGGTCGCGGTCGCCTGGTAGCCGGGACTGTCTTCCCGGTCACTATGACGTGCGTAGCAGCACCAGAGGACCAGGCGGGAAACCTTGTCCCCGTGCTTCGCCGCGTATGCCATGGCAATGTTCCCCGACTCGCCGGCACCCAGCAGAGCCACCTTCTTCAACCCCAGCGCGGCCACGACCGCCTCCACGTCCTTCACCAGGTCGTCAACGGATAGCGAGTCGCCCATCGGATCGGACATGCCACAACCGCGGGGATCGTAGCGGATAACGCTGTTTTGCTGGACAAGTCGCTCGTACCACGCTCGGCAGCCGGCCAGTCGCCATTCGCCCTGGCAGTGGCTCAGCGTCCCCCACGGCAGGTGCAGGAGGGGTGGCCCTTCTCCCATCGCCCAGTAGGCGATACTCACACCGTCGGACGTACGCGCGTACCGGATTTGCGGTTCCACTGTGGAACCTATCTTAGCACCGCGCGAGGTGCCTGGACGGACGCTAGTCCAGGTCTTTCATCCCCGTCCGCGACGCGCTGACCAGCGCCGCCATGACGCCCAGCGGCTGCTTGCCCTCGTGCATGAGCTGGTGGCAGAGGGGGATCTGGTCGAACGTGTACGTCTCGCCCAGGCAGGGATCGATCTTGCCGTCCAGCACCAGCTGGTTGAACGCGTTGGCGTTCTCGTCGTTGGCGAAGTGCGAGCCCTGGAGGCGCTTCTGCCGCATCCACAGGTACCGGAGGTCGGCCACGGCGTTGTAGCCGGTGGTCCCGGCGCAGATCACGACCATCCCTCCGGTGTCGACCACGAAGATCGACGTGGGGACGGTGTCCTCTCCCGGGTGGTCAAAGACGATGGCCGGCGCCCGGCGCTCGCCCAGCGCCTCCCAGAACGTCGCCCCGAAGGCGCGCGCGCCCTGCGCCCACTTGCCGTACGCCTCGGTGTCTTTCCAGTGCGGGAGCATCCCCCAGTGGTCGAATTCCTTGCGGTCGATGCACCCCTTTGCGCCCAGCTTCATGCAGAAATCGAACTTGTCATCGCTGGACACCACCGCGACAGGGATCCCCCCGAGCTGTTTC
>DASSZB010000171.1:0-3136 GCA_035702935.1 Dehalococcoidia bacterium | reverse complement strand
AAATCCGGTAATTCTCTGTGCTTTTCGGAACGTTGCTAGCTCAGGCTCTTTGGAAATCGCCGCACGAAATCGAAGATCCGCCACGACCGAATGGCCACCCGGATGCGGACCTGGCGCTTCACCCGCAGTTGTCCGAGGTAGGCGTCGGTGGCCGGCCCCAGGTACCGCTGGACGATCTCGCGGTACTCGGGAGCCATTCCCTCCACCTCTTCGAGTGTCGCGTCCCCGTTCACCAGCAGTACCTTGTACGGCGCCTGGCTGGAATCGATCGTCAGCGCGACCGCCCCATTGGCCGCCAGGGCCCGGGCCTTCTCTGCCTTCGGGCCGGTGATCATGACAATCCCGCCGTCCCGGTGCTGGAACCAGATGGGGACCACCCGCGGCCGGCCGTCCAGCCCCACGTAGGCGAGACGCGCGAGGTTTGGGCCCGAGAGAAGCTCGGCCACGACCGGGTCATCAAGCGGCAGGTCTGCCATAGCGCGAATCTTAGCACGCTTCTTCGCCGTGGATCAGGGCCCCAGCCCTGAGCCCGCCCGGCCTTGCTCACGGCAGCGACGTGCCCGCTGTCCTCATCCGCCGCCTCGCTGCGCCTTTCGCCGCAGCTCCTCCATGATCCGCTTCGCCTCACGTCCTTCGATGGTTACCGTTACCCGCCCGACGCTGTGCGCGCCGGGGGGCCTGGGATGGGCGGCCAGCGTGGCCCGCCATCCGTCTCCGGCGACAGTCCAGTCATGGCTCCGTTGTCCGCCGAGGTCTACCAGGTAATCGGCTAGCAGCCACGCGGGAACGCCGCCGAAGAGTTGCTCTGCCTGTTCGCTCACCCTCCGCCAGCCACCGGCGGAAAGATCGCTATCTCCGTGCCGCCGTCGAGTTGCGTCTCGAGCCCGCCCAGGTACCGCACGTCGCGTCCATCCAGGAAGATGCTGACGTAAGGGAGGACGCTGTCATCCGGCCCAAGGATGTACCCGTCGAGTCCTGGCTCCAGTCGCAACAGCTCTCGCAGCACATCGGAGACAGAGTCCCCCGCGGCCCAGGCGATATCGACGTCGCGCTGTCCGCCGGCACGTTGCCGCAGCGTTGCGTATAGTCTCACCGTCCCCAAGACGGCCCCCTAGCCAGGAGTCACCGGCCGGCTGCGGCCGCTCATCCTGAGGTATCGAAGGACGAGCGTCCTACACCTCAGCGGAGGCTGAGGAATCGAAGCCGGAGCGCGGTCGCAGCCGCCCATGTCGCCCACCCATCCTCCTAGACGATGGCGAGTTCTTTTAGTTTGCTCTCCGGCACAACGCCGTTTACCCAGCCACGGGCCTCGTAGTAGTCCTTGAGCATCAGGTCCAGCTCGCAGACGTGCCCCTTGGAGCCGGCGCTGTCGGATGGCTCCGTGGTGAAGCGCTTCGGGAGGTAGTCAGAGCCTTCGCGGAATCCGGCCAGGTTGTTGTAGTGGCGCTCCAGGTTGTAGATGCGCTCTCCCGCCTGCATCAGTTCCGGGACCGTTGCGCCGGCGCCCGTTACGGCGTTGTATTGCGCTAGGTATTCTTCCGGGCCTTCGGCGAAGGCGGAGAACTTGCAGAGGTCGAACGAATCTGAGACCGCGTGCAGGTCCTGCAGGAGCTTGGTCAGCGCGCCCTTGCCTTCCCAGGCCAGCGGGTCCATCTTTTCCGGCACACCGAGGAGCTCCGCGGCGGGAGTGTACGCCCGGAGGTGGCAGGCGCCGCGGTTGCTGGTGGCGTAGGCCACGCCCATGCCCTTGAGCCCGCGCGGATCGTAGGCCGGCGTGGACATTCCCTTCACCGTCATCGCGATATTGGGGTCGCCGAACGCCTTCGCCGCCCGCTCTGTGCCTTCGGCAAGCGTGTTGCCGATCTCCTGGCGGCGTCCCGTGAGGTGGGTCAGTTCCACCATCTTGTCGGTGTCGCCCCAACCGATGCGATCACGGATCAACTCCTTCTCGCTTGCTTCCATCGCCATGCCAAGCACCTGGCCGTGCTCGATGGCATCCATGCCGTAGTCGTTGCAGAGGTCGATGATATAGGCGATGGAATCCCGGTTGTCGTTCCCGCAGTTCGCTCCCAGCGACCAGGCCGGCTCGTACTCGAAACTCTCCATGTGCACGCCGTAGCGGCCGTGGGTCTCGACCTCTTTCTTGCAGGCGACGGGACATGCGTGGCAGGTAGGGTCGTCCACAAGGATCGTCTCCTTGATCTTCTCCCCGGCGATCTCCTCCGCATTCGCGAAGCTCGTGGACTGCGAGTTGCGGGAGCCCAGTCCGCCGATCGTATTCGTGACGTTCATCAGCACGTTAGTGCCGTAGACCGAAAGCCCGCCCTTGCGGGGCGAGGTCACGGTCGACTCGTCCATGAGGACGGCCAGCGCGCGCTTGTGGGCTTCCTTGAAGGCGTCCTTGTTGGCGGGCTTTGGAATGTTCTTCTTAGCCTTGACGACCACGGCCTTGAGTTGCTTGCTGCCGGCCACGCAGCCGGTGCCGCCGCGCCCGGATGCGCGGTCGTTCTCGTTGATGAACGATGCGTAGCGGACGAGGTTCTCGCCGGCAGGCCCGATCGTGATGACACTGACATCGTCCCCGTGCCTGTCGAGCAGCGTCTTCACCACTTCGTGGACACCTCTTCCCCAGAGATCGGAGGCGTCGCGCAACTCCACCTTCTCGTCTTCCACGAAGGCGTAGACCGGCTTTTCCGACCGGCCCTTGAAGAGGAGGCCGTCGAATCCCGACCAGCGGAGCCTTGCCGCGGACCAGCCACCGTGGTGAGAGTCCGTGACGGTGCCGGTCAGGGGCGATTTGGTGACGATGGCCATGCGCCCGCTCATGTTCACCTCGGTGCCGGTCAGCGGGCCGTTCATGAAGCACAGGAGGTTGTCGGGACCCAGCGGGTCCACGGTGGGGCCGTTGTCGAACACGTACTTGACGCCCAAACCCCTGGCGCCCAGGTACTTGCGCGCGTCCTCCTCCTCGATGTGTTCGTAGGCGACGGTGCCGGATGTGAGGTCGATGCGGGCGATACGGTCCGCGTAGCCACCAAGGTTCATTGGGATCTCCTTCTAGACCCTGGCCAGGCCAAATGCTCCAATGGCGCGTTGCGAGAATAATTCTACACCCGCGCGCTTTCTCTTGCGCGTC
>DASSZB010000108.1:0-5040 GCA_035702935.1 Dehalococcoidia bacterium | reverse complement strand
CGGCGTCGGTCCCACCCAGATCACCGAAGTGCTCGGCGTCTACAAGGCGTACAACACCCGCGTGGGCGCGGGTCCCTTCCCCACGGAGTTGCACGACGAGACCGCCACGCTGCTGCGCGAGGGCGGCCCGCGTCCTGAGTACGGGTCGACCACGGGACGGCCCCGCCGCTGCGGCTGGTTCGACGCCGTGGCGGCGCGATACAGCGCCCGCATCAACGGGCTGACTGGAGCGGCGCTGACGAGGCTGGACGTCCTAGACGCCCTGCCATCGATCAAGGTCTGCACGGCGTACGAGCTCAACGGGAAGCTCCTCACCACGCTTCCGGCCAGCGGCGCCCTCATGGCCCAGGCCCAACCCGTGTACGATGAGCTGCCCGGCTGGCACAGCGACACCTCGGGCTGCCGGCGCTTCGAGGACCTGCCGTCGCAGGCGCAGGACTACGTGCGCTACATCCAGGAGAAGCTAGGGACCACTATCTGCATAGTGTCAGTGGGACCGGAGCGGGAGCAGGCGATCCGCCTCAAAGGGGTGTTCTAGGGGTGGGACAGGCCTTCACGGTCTGGCTGCACCTCCTGGCCGTCAGCGTCTGGATTGGCCCCCAGTTTTTCATGTTTCTCGCCGCCTTGCCCGCCATCCGGGAGATCGGCGACCGCCAGCTGCGGGCCCGGGTGATACGCATCGTCGTGACGCGGTTCGGCTACATCGCCTGGGGGGCGTTGGCCGTCATCGTCCTGACCGGAATCTCGAACATCTTCCAGACGACCAACGATTTCCCTCACTTCTTCGATTACGACTACCGGTACGCGCAGGTGTTCTCCACCAAGATGACGGTGCTGGGCGCCACCGTGCTCCTCACCGCGGCCCATACGTTCATCGTCGGTCCGCAGCAGATGCGCCTGGCCGAGACCACGGACCCGGACGAGGCGGAGGTAGCAAGGCTGCGGCGGCTTTCGATGATTCTAAGCTCGCTGGCGCTGTTGGGGAGCATCATCGTGCTCTTCTTTGGAGCGCTGCTGAGCAACCACGAATGGTCCTTCCAGCCGGTCTAGCGCACCACCATGTCCGGCCCGAAGATAGAGATTACCTATTGCGTTAAGTGCCGCTTCCTGCTCCGCGCGGCATGGATGGCGCAGGAGCTGCTTTCCACCTTCGAGGGCGAGCTGGGAGCGGTGGCCCTGGTACCCGGTTCAGGCGGTATCTTCGAGGTCAAGATGGACGGCGAGGTTCTCGCAAGCAACCGGGAGTCGAAGAAGATGCCCGAGCCGTCCGAGGTGAAGCGCCTGGTGCGCGACCGGATCGCGCCGGACCGCACAATCGGCCACGAGTAGCGCCGCTTAGAAGCGGCCGGGGGGCGAGTCAAAGCCGCGGAAGGGGCTGTCCTTCTTGTCCCAGCGCTTGACGTTCAGGATCTTCTCGACCTCTTGGACCCGGTGTTCGGAGTTCTCTGCCTCTTCAGCCGAGTCTTCATCCGCCGGCCCTGGGTCCCACGGCCTCACGGGGGCGGGCGCTCCTGGAAAGTCGTCAGTTTCAGGCACCGTGGCTTCGACCGGGAGGCCGTTCGGAGCTGGGGTCAGATCGCGGTACGTACCCGCCGCGAAAGCGGGCGGCACCTCGGCCGGTTGCCAGGGATCCGCTTCCGGTGACGTTTTCTGGCCGTTGCCGGAGGCTTTCAAGAATTCCGCTGCCTCTCGCTCGATATCCATGTCTTCGTCGCCGTCAGGGTTGGCGGGAGCCGTCTCCAGGGGGGCTACCGGTTCCGCCTCGGGCTCGCGCTCCGCGGGAGCCTCGGCGACAGGCTCGGCTTCGGGCGGCCTGGCGACGAACTGGACCTCGATGCGGCTCTCAGCTTCGGCGACAGGTTCGGGTGCCGTCGTCGCGAAGAGGGGCCCGGTTTCCGCCGCTGGTTCGGGCTCCGGCATCACCGGCTCCGGCTGTTCCAGAGACACGGGCTCGGGTTCAGGTGTAACCACTTCCTCTGCAACGGGTTCAGGCGTAACCACTTCCTTCGCAACGGGCTCCGGTTCGGGCGCCACCAACTCGGGCTCCGGCTGCGGTTCCGGAACAGCCGGGGGATTAGGGGACGATTCAGTCAGGGCGCTCGGCGGTTCCTCGACGATCGCCGACGCCGGGGCCGGCCGTGGTGGGGGAGGCGCGACTTCGGCGGAGGGGGCAGCCGGCGTCGGGCGCGAAATAGGCGCTGCGGTCAACCGGGAAGGTGCGGGCCCTGCTCGCGGCGGCGCTTCGGGGGTCAGCTGGACCCCGTTCTCGCCGGCTTCGATGTTGACGATCTCGGCCCAGTAGATCAGGAAGGATCCCAGGTTCATGCCGCGCTTGGCTTCGAAGCGGGCAAACGAATCCGCCGATTCCAGGTCCACGAAGGAAACAACGTATACGGTGTCGGAAGCGTCCGCGGAACGGATGAGCACCATCGCCTCGCTGGCACCCTCGCCGTTGACATGGCCGGCGGGTGGCGCGTGGAGGCCCCAGAAGGCATGCAGGCCGGTGGTGGATGGAAGCGCCTGTATGTGGGCCCGCGCCTCGGCAGTGTCGTAGAACTGGCGGAGATGGAAGGAGGTTACGCCGGCGATGTCCGGAACGAGGACGTTCAGGACAGGGGGAAGGGGCGCCAGGGGCTTCCGCGATTCCCGGGGCTGTTCTTCTTCTGCATCGTCGTGCGGTCTCTTCTTAAGACCCAACCAGCCCATAGAGCGCGCTTTACCCTTTCACCGGCCACACCGGCAGGAACTACCTCCGCTAGAGGGGCAAGTGAACACGCGCTGAGAGCGGTCCTCACTTCATCGCCCCTGGTCGCTCATCAGTCCGGACGGGGCTCCCACTCAAGCCACCACTCACACAACGCCACGTCCGGACCGATGAGTCTCCGCAGGGTATGACGCGCCTTAGTCACCGAATGCTACTAACGAAAGGGCCATATTTACACCGGTTTTCACCGTCTATTCACCGGACGCACCCGCCGGATTGGCTGGGGGAGCCCCTTTCGCTAAGCTAAGGCTACAACTCCCTGGAAGTGAGGACCCGGACCACGAATCGCCTCGATGAACGCCCACCAGCCGAAGACGATCTCGCGCATCCCGCGGAGGAGGTGCTCTCCGGCAGGCTCGTCCAGCTGCTCGACGACATCCTGGCGGGCCGGGCGCCGAACGCGGGGCGCTTCTGCGGGTACTGCTACCACCCGGCGCCGGCGGGCCGGGAGATTTGCCCGAACTGCGGACGCGCCGCCTCCGAGTGGCCCGCGGCCGAAGCGCTGCCGAGCGGACTGCTGGAGATGCAGCGCCTGCGCCGCCGCCGGGAGGGCACCGTCGTCCGCTCGGTCGCCTGGGGCGGCCTCACGATCGGGGTTGTCGTTGCCCTGGTGCCCCTGGCCTTTGCCGGCGTTACCTGGTGGAGCGCCACGCTCTTCTTCGCGCTGCTTTTCTTCTTCTACTTGCTGTCCGCCAACCTGGCGAACAGCCTGGGAGACGCCCTGGGCTGGCGCTGGGGCCAGTCCGTCCTGCGCCGCCGCTGGCAGAAGCTAGTGGCCGAACGCGACGGGACTACCGACTAACCCATGGGGGTCCGCCGAGGCTGGAAAGCCTCGGCTACGAGCTGGGGTTCACCGCGCGCGGGACACGGCGACTGATGAATGGCGGGCGGTTTGGCACTACACTTGTGACGTGAGAATGCGCGATTCCTGGCGCCTGACCCGTCCGTACCTTTTCGCGCTTGCCCTCGTGGGGCTCTTCACGGGGGTTGTCGCCCTGGTCCGGGCGGCAGGGGACGTGTCCAACGCTTCGATGCTATATCTCCTGGCGGTGCTGGCTACGGCCGTCCTCTTTGGCTCGGGTCCGGCAATCTTCGCCGCGGCCGCCTCCTTCCTCGCCTTCAATTTCTTCTTTCTTCATCCCCGTTACACCCTTTCGGTTGCCGATGATGAGGAATGGTTGGCACTGGGACTGCTGCTGGCCAGCGGCCTGGTCACCGGCCAGTTGGCGTCGATCATGCGGGAGCGCGCGAGGGAGGCCGAGCGCCGCGAAAAAGAAGCGATCATCCTGTACGACGTCGTCCGCATGATGAGCGCGCCTGGCTTGCAAGGGGCGTTGACCGACGTGGCGGAGAGGCTCCGGACGGAGCTGGGGTTGGGCGCCGTGCTGCTGGTCTTTGGTAGCGGAGCGCCGATACACGCCGAAGCGGCATCGGGCGACCCGGAGTCTCTGGCGATGGCCCGGGAAGCCGCCTCCCTGGCGGAGATGATCCTGGGCGCGGGCCGCTCCCCTACCCCCGGCAAAAGGGGAGCTCCCGGCCGTTGGATAAGAGTGGTCCGCCCAGGACCACGCGCTCCGGAGCAACCGCTCGCCGGCGGGCGCGTGCGCACCGTGCCGGTGCAGTCCGAAGGCGCGAAGGTTGCCTCGCTTATCCTCGTCCGCAGGGCCGGGGCACCGCCGTTCTCTCCAGCGGATGACCGCCTGCTTTCGACGGTGGCGCACCAGGTGGGCCTTGCTCTCCAGCGCATTCGCCTCCAGCACGAAGCGACCGAAACGGAGGCGCTGCGGCGCACGGACGAACTACGGACGGCCCTCCTGAACGCCGTCTCGCACGACCTGCGGACGCCGCTGTCCTCCATACTGGCGTCCGGGGGCAGCCTCCTGCAGTCTGACGTTGATTGGACGGAGGAGCAGAGGCGCAGCTTCGCCGAGGCGATAGTGGAAGAGGCGCGGCGCCTGGACCGGCTGGTGGGCAACCTGCTGGACCTTTCCCGGATCGAATCGGGCAACATCCACCCGGAAAAAGGGTGGTATGACCTCGCGTCGCTGGTGAGTGAGGTAGCGGGGCGCCTGCGATGGCTGACGGCCGGCCGCGAGGTGACGATAGACATACCCGAGGGCCTTCCGGCAGTGCACTTCGACTACGTGGAGATAGACCAGGTCGTTTCCAACCTGCTGGAAAACGCGGTCGCCCACACCCCGCCCGGGACAGCTATCGAGATTTCGGTGCGGCAGTCCCCGGGGCAGGTGGAGATGGCAATCGCCGATAGCGGTCCC
>DASSZB010000402.1:0-5540 GCA_035702935.1 Dehalococcoidia bacterium | reverse complement strand
TACGGTGCGGGACAGCGGGGCAAGGCTCGTGATAGTTGAGGATGGGGAAGCGGATAAACGGATGGGGGTCGACTTCCGCTCCTTCCTTCATCCACAAACGGACACCTGACACCTAACACCTCGCACCTGCTATCCTCGGGTCGTGGGCCACTGGCTGCGGGTAGGCGACATCGAGCTGCTGGTTGTGAGCGACGGCGTCATCTGGCAGGACGCGGGCGCCACGTTCGGGCTCGTGCCGCGCATCATGTGGGAGCGCTACGCCCCGGAGATAGACGAAAAGTACCGGCTGCCGGTGGGGTTGAATACCCTCGTCGTCCGGTCAGCCGGAAAGACCATCCTCATCGACAGCGGGTGCGGCTCGAAGAGCACGCACGCGCCGGGCGCGATGGGGATCGAGAACACCGGGCACCTCATCGCCAACCTGGCTGCGGAGGGCATCCGCGCAGAGGACGTTGATGTGGTCCTGAACACGCACCTGCACTTCGACCACTGCGGCGGCAACACGGGCCTCGATGGCGAGCGGCCGGTACCGGCATTCCCGCGGGCGAAGTACATCCTGCAGAAGGGCGAGTGGGACGCGGCCAGCCACCCCAATGAACGCACCCGCGGCACCTACCTGTCGGAAAACTTCGAGCCATTGGACGACGCAATGCAGGTGGAGCTGGTGGAGGGCGACGCGGAGGTCGTGCCCGGGCTGCGGATGACGATGGCGCCCGGACACACCGAGGACCACGTTGTATTCGAGGTGGAGTCCGGTGGCGACGTGGCTATTTACATCGGAGAGCTGGCGCAGCAGCCGGTGCAATTGGAGCGCGTGGCCTGGGTCTCGGCGTTCGACATCCTGCCGATGGTTTCGATCGAGACGAAAAAGCGATTCATCGAGAAGGCCCTCGACCGGCGGGCGCTGCTGGTGAGCGTGCACGCGCCGTATCCGGGCCTGGGGCGGCTGCAGGTGGACGACGGCAAGCGCAGGTGGGAGCCGGAAAAAGCAAACGGAGCGGACAGATGATCCGCTCCGTTTCCGGTCTAGTCCCGATAGCTCGTGGACTTGAGCGTCGCGCTGACTACGGCAATCTGAATGTACGACAGTTGCGCCCCGGTAGCTCAGCTGGACAGAGCGCGCTTTTGACTACTCGTCAAGGACTCGGAGGCACCCCGGGTGGGACTCGAACCCACCGGTGCTATAATTCTCGCACCTGGGGGATTCACGTTGGCAGGCAGATGGTGCGTCGCTGCTGCCCTGATCGTATCGGGGCTTACTGCCGTAGCACAGGGCGCGACACCCGCGCACGGAGTATCGTTTGTTGTCAACAGCACGGCTGACGCTGTAGACGCGAGCGCTGGCGACGGGGCATGCGCCGACACGACGGGCGCCTGCACGCTGCGGGCGGCTGTGCTGGAGGCGAACGCGCTGCCTGGGGCAGACGCCGTCTCGGTGCCGGCTGGAACATACCGGCTGACAATCCCTGGTGGTATTAATCCTTACCCTTCAGGAGCAGTTGGAGCGATCAGCATAACCGACCACCTGTCGATATCGGGGGCCGGACCAGGGGCTACCATCATCGACGGGGGCAACTACGAGGGAGGGGTCATGGTGAAGATGAACCCGGTGTTCTACGTCACCGGGATTTCTCCTGCGGGGCAAGCGCCAACGGTTGACATCCAGGGCCTGACGGTCCAGGGCGGCCTTGCGAACCTGTCAGGTGGAGGGATCCTGAATAGCGGGAACCTGACAATTCGCAACATGTTGATCCGGGACAACCAGGCAAGCCAATTCGGAGGCGGCGGGATATCCAACGACGGGCAGCTCACCGTCATAGACTCAGTGATCTTCAGCAACGGAGCGCAAACCGGCGGGGGAATTTCGAATTACGGCTCGATGACGGTGACCAATACGACGATATCGGAGAACACGGGCGTGGACCACGGCGGTGGTGTCTACAGCTGGGGTAGCGCGACGCTGATCAATGTGACGGTTCAAGGCAATGGGTCCAAGGAGGCCGGTGGAATTGGAGGCGGCACGAATGTCGCCATCAAGAACACCATCGTGTCGGACAACGGAATCATCAGTAACTGCGTGTCCCCGCTGACATCGCTCGGCCACAACATCAGCTCTGACGCCTCCTGCGGCCTCTCCGGCCCGGGAGACATGAACAGCGTCGACCCGCTGCTCGGGCCACTGGCGGACAACGGCGGGCCCACGCAGACGCAGGCTCTTTCAGAGGGAAGCCCAGCAATTGACACCGGCGATAACGAGGGATGCCCCCCGACAGACCAGCGTGGCGTCGCCAGACCGCAGAATCGCATCTGCGACATTGGCGCGTACGAGTATGTGCCGCCGGTTACCCCGTCGCCGCCACCGGCTGTGATCACGGCTTCCCCGAGTCCCGCTCCAACGGCCGTCCCCGACTCCCCGACGCCGACGTTGATGCCCTCGCCGAGCGCGAAGTCTACGCCGTCGCGCACGCCTCGTCCCTCACGGACGCCTCCATCGGCCAGGTCAGAATTTGCCAACGATGACGACTCCGGCCGCGGCGGCTTGATCCTCCCCTTGATGCTTGGCGGATTTGCGGCCGCCGCCTTGAGCGGTGGAGGCGCCTACTATCTCTGGCGACGACGCGCAAACGGACAGACAGCGGCTTAGCAAACACCGCTGTCTCGCCGCCAAGAGTTCGCTCGCGTAGGATATAGCCCGTTATTGCGAGGTCCGAGACAGGACGGCAGAGAAATGGCACAAGCGGACGCGAATCTTCTACGCACGGCCCTCCACGAGGAGCACCTCCGCCTTGGCGCCCGCTTGGTGCCCTTCGCCGGGTACGAGATGCCCGTCCAGTACGCCGGCGTCATCGAGGAGCATACGGCCGTGCGGGAGCGCGCCGGCATGTTCGACGTGTCGCACATGGGGCGGTACCTCGTGCTCGGTCCGGACGCGGCGCGGTTCCTGGCTCACATCTGCACCTGGGACATGACCCGCCTGGCGCCGGGCGAGGGGCACTATGCAGCGGCCTGCCGCGAAGATGGCGGGATTCTCGATGATGTGTATGTGTTTGCGATACCCCCCGCCCCGGGCGGAGCAAGCCCCGCCCCTACGCGGTATTTAATCGTCGTCAATGCGGCGAACGCGCCGAAGATGAAGGCCTGGATGGAGGGCCGCATCGGTGGGTTCGAGGCGGAGCTTGTCGACTGGCACGCTTCTTCGGTGATGATCGCGGTGCAGGGACCGGCGGCTCTCGCAACGCTGGATGGGGTGCTCGGCCGGGAGTTCGTGCGATCGCTGAAGCCGCGCCGTTGCGGGGAAACTGAGTGGAGGGGGCAGACAGTGTTCGCGTCGCGGACGGGGTATACGGGTGAAGACGGCCTGGAGCTGGTGACCAACGCGGACCTCGGTCCCGCTCTGTGGCGCACGCTGTTGGACGCTGCGGTGACGCCTTGCGGCCTCGGGGCCCGCGACACCCTGCGGCTGGAGGCGGCGCTCCTTTTGTACGGCAACGACATGGACGAGGAGACAAACCCCTTCGAGGTCGGCCTGGACTGGGTGGTGACGCTTGATGACGGCGCGGACTTCATTGGCCGCACTGCCCTGGAGCACATCGCCCCTGCCGGCACAGGGCGGACGCTGGTCTGCGTGAAGGCGGAGGACCGCGGCATCATGCGAGCCCACTGCGACATCTTCCGGTCGGGCGAGAGGGTGGGTACAATCACCAGCGGAGGCTACTCCCCGACCCTTGGCGTCAGCATCGGCATGGGTTTCGTCCCGCCGGACCTGGCCGCTGAAGGCAGCGAACTGACGGTGGACGTGCGGGGGAAGGAGCTTCCGGTCCGAGTCGTGCCCCGGCCGTTCTACAAGCGGCCGAAGAAGGAGAAGGCCTGATGCCCAGTCCCGCAGACCGCCGCTACAGCAAGGAACACGAATGGGTCAGGGTGGACGGCGATTCGGGCACGGTGGGCATCACGGATTACGCTCAAGACCAGCTGGGCGACATCGTCTTCGTCGAGCTGCCGGCCGCCGGCACTGCGGTCAAGTACATGGAGAAGTTCGGGGAGATCGAGTCCGTGAAGGCGGTCTCGGAGCTTTTCTCACCCGTCTCCGGCGAGGTGACCGAGACCAACGGCGCCCTGAGGGACAACCCGCAGTACGTGAACGACTCACCGTACGACGAAGGATGGATGGCGAAGGTGCGGCTGGACGATGCGTCCGAACTCGACAAGCTGATGACAGCCGCGCAGTACGACGACTACATCCAGGGGCTTTCCTGAGCAAAGGGGCCGCATGACCTCCCCGCACCCCTACATCCCGAACACAGACGAAGACCGCCGCGTCATGCTCGACGCCGCAGGCGTCGCCTCCGTGGACGACCTCTTCGCCGACATCCCGCCGAATTTCCGGATCGGTGGGCTTGCGCTGCCGCCAGCGCTCTCCGAGATGGAGCTGACGGCACAGCTTTCGGGCGCGGCCCACCGGAACGTGGTGGCGGGCAATGGTACAGCTTCCTTCCTGGGCGGAGGCGCGCACCGGCACTTTATCCCGAGCACCGTGGCGCACGTCGTCGGCCGGGCCGAGTACTACACGGCCTACACGCCGTACCAGCCGGAGATCAGCCAGGGAACGCTGCAGACGATGTTCGAGTTGCAGTCCATGACCTGCGAGCTGACCGGCATGGACGTGGCCAACGCCGGCATGTACGACGGCGCCAGCGCCCTCGCGGAGGCCTGCCTCATGGCCTGCCGCCTCACCGGGCGCCATCGCATCGCCGTGCATTCCAGCGTCAATCCCTCGTGGCTGGGGACCGTCCGCACGTACGCCTACGGCCCGGGCATCCCGGTCGACGTGGTGGACGGCGAACCGCTGACCGAGGAGCACGCCTGCCTGGCGATACAGCAGCCGGCATTCCTAGGGACGCTGGAAGACGCGCGGGCGTTGAGCGACACAGCGCACGACGCCGGAGCGCTGCTCATCGCGGCCGTCGATCCGATATCGTTGGGCATGCTGAAGCCGCCGGGCGAATACGGTGCGGACATCGCCGTGGCCGAGGGCCAGTCACTCGGCTGGCCGGTGAACTTCGGCGGGCCCTACCTGGGGCTGTTCACCTGCCGCACCGAGCACGTCCGCCAGATGCCCGGCCGCATCGTTGGCCGCACGACGGACCTCGACGGCAAGACAGCCTACGTGCTCACGCTCCAGACACGCGAGCAGCACATCCGCCGCGAGCGGGCCACCAGCAATATCTGCACGAGCCAGCAACTCGTGGGGCTGGCGGCAACCGTGTACCTGGCGACCGTCGGCAAGCACGGCCTCCGGCAGATCGCCGAGGCCTGCTACCACAAGGCGCACTACGCGGCATCGCTCATCGCCCGCATCCCCGGTTACGAGATCGCCACGGACAAGCCGTTCTTCAAGGAGTTCCCGGTGCGCTGCCCGCTACCGCCGGATGAGATAAACCACCGCCTGCTCGCGTACAACATCATCGGCGGGCTCGACATCTCTGAGCTTCTGGAGAACGGGATGCTGGTGTGCGTCACGGAGATGAACACGCGCGAGG
>DASSZB010000417.1:0-2770 GCA_035702935.1 Dehalococcoidia bacterium | reverse complement strand
AGATCCGATACACCACCTGGGCAGACTGAGCCAACTCGCGGATACCGACAGGCCCGTTCCTCCACAAGAAATGGAGCCAACGGTCGGATTCGAACCGACGACCTGCTGTTTACGAAACAGCTGCTCTACCACTGAGCTACGTTGGCCCCTGCAAGGGATATGTTATTACATCCCGCTCAGCAGACGGACCCTGAGCCGCGCCCGTTACACCCGTCAGGCCGTGGCGCGGGAACGAAGAGGCGGGGCGGCCTCGATCGACTCCAGGTGGACGTAGCCTACGTCTCGGACGGGGAAACGAAGCAACTTCGAGGCAACGCAGCCGAATAGCACTGTATCGCCCGTGGTGTAGAACGTGTAGGTGGGAGCACGGTTCTGAGCGAATGCTTCGCGCTCTGCCAGCACCTGGCGGACTCGCCGCGCGACGGGGCGCGATGGGTCGTAGAGGCGGACGCCTGATGCCAGCATGCTCTTGATGCGGGAACGCAGGAACGGATAGTGGGTGCAGCCCAGGCCCACAACATCGGCGCCGCTGCCCTTAACCGGCGCCAGATGCCGCTCCAGGAGAGCGACGGTGGCCCGGCTGCGAATCTCCCCGGTCTCAACCATGTTCTCAAGGCCGTCACAGCCGATGTTGATCACCTTCTTGTCGGGGGCAAACTCGCGGATCAGCGCCGCCAGGTAAGGGCTCTCCGATGTGGCCGGCGTGGAGAGGACAGCGATGGTGCCGGTGCGCGTCTGGCGGGCCAGCGTCTTGACGACGGGGACGACGCCGACGAAGGGGACGTCCGGGAACGCCTCGCGCAGGTACGCGATGGTGTGGACGGTCGCGGTGTTGCAGGCGACGACAACGAGCTTGCAGTCTTTCGAGATGAGGAAGCGGGTGATGCGACCGGTCAGGTCTTCCAGTTCCGGTGCGGACTTCTCTCCATACGGGACGTGACCGCTGTCCGCGAAGAAGGCCATGCTCTCCTGGGGGAGCAGCTTGCGGATAGCGCGCCAGATCGAGAGTCCTCCGACACCAGAGTCAAACACGCCGATCGGACGGTTATCCATCGCTAGCCTCACTCTCACAAGCCGGGAATGTGCCCCTCCGTCGATGCTTTTACCGACGGCGGGCGAGTCAATCATGTATTTCAACGCATGGGGTAGGGCGCGGGTTACGCGCTCACGGGAGGGGCAGGGATGCGTGGTCAGCATTGCCATATGTGTACAGGTAGATGGCGTAGTTCTGCAGCACCACCTCTACATACAGCCGGGTTTCGGAGAAGTCGATCGCTTCGAGGAGAAGGTCGGGGTCTCCAGCGGACGCGTCCGCCCAGCGGCCGGCGTTGCCGGGGCCGCCGTTGTAAGCGGCGAGGGCGGCGTGGACGTTGCCGCCAAACCCTTCAAGTTGCTCGGCCAGGTAGTGCGCGCCGAAGCGCAGGCTGGTCTTCGGGTCCAGCAGATCACCGTCCTTGAAGTCGGCGATTTCGAGGTCCGCGGCGATCTCGGCGGCTGTGGCCGGCATGACCTGCGTGAGGCCGAGGGCGCCGACGGAGGAAACCGCTGTCTCGTCGAAGAAGCTCTCCTGGCGGACCAGGGCCAGCAGCAGAAACGGCGAGACCCCTTCAATATCGGCCGCTGTGTTCGCCTGGTCAGCGAATCTGGCGGGATAGACCAGCGCATAAAGGGCGTCCGGAGCGTCCGCCGCACCGCCAATCAGCGGCTGGGCCGCGCGCGCGGCAAGGCGTACGCGGCCAGCCTCGTACATGGCGCGGGCTATCCGGTAACGGACCCACGGGTCACCGGCTGCATCGGCCAGCGGCGCGATCTCGTTGAAAGCGGGTGCGAAGAGTGCCGCGTCGAGCAACTCCTGGCCGCGTAACCAGGCAGGGGTGGCCGCGAACGACTGCCATTTTGCCTGGTCCTCAGCGCCGTATTTAGCGACGAGCCACGCCTCCAGTGCGACCCAGTCCGGGACCCCGGCCTCAGCCGCCGGTGGATCATCGTCCGGTGCTTCCTGGTCCAGGACGGCCCGTGCACGAAGTCCGTAGTAGGAGAGCGGCCCGCTATCGACCGCCGCCTGCAAGTGCTGTGTCTGCGCGAAGAAATCGCCCTGCGCCAGCGCGGCCTGAGCCAGCCAGAACTCGGCTCGCGAGGCTTCGCTCCCTGCGACCTGCACGTAGCGCGACCAGAGGGTGGTCGCGTCGGCAGGGAGGCCCTGGCGATAGCGGATGAGTCCAGCGCGGAACAGGCCTTCGGCCGCGTTGGCGTGGCCGGGGGCCACATCCGCGACCGCGGCGAAGTCCAGCTCGGCCTCGTCCAGGCGGCCGCTCGCCTCAAAGACAAGACCGCGGTCCCAGTGGGCGTCCCCGAGCAGAGGGGACGAGGTGCCGGACAGGGCGGCGACGGCGGCGCCGTATTCGTTGAGAGCCTGGCCGGGGTCGCCGGCGCGCTCGGCCAAGATGCCGAGATAGTAGTGGGCGTCGCCGCTCACGACCGGATTCGCGTCGGCCGCCAGCGGCTGGTAGGCGGAAGTGGCATCGGCGTTGGCCCGGTGGCGGAAGAGGACGTAGGCCCGCTCGGCTGCACCGGCAGGGGTGGCGCTATTCAAGGCCTCCAGGGCGCGGTCGTGTGATGGATACGACACGATGAGATCGCGAAGCGCGGATTGCTCGCGAGCTTCATTCCGGAGCTCGCGGGCAACTGCTGCCAGATTCCAGAGCGCCTCCGCGCGGTCTGACGCGGTTTCCCCGTCCGCGGCCAGCAACTCGTAAGTCGCGAGCGCAGC
>DASSZB010000071.1:0-14069 GCA_035702935.1 Dehalococcoidia bacterium | reverse complement strand
CCCATCAATATCTCCGGCTACAGTATCCCCAGGCTTCGGCGCTGGCTCAGCATCACCGGCGGCCTACCGTCCCGCACCGGCAAGGACTCCATCGGCCACATCCTGTTCATCAAGAACGAGTGGCCGGGCGTCTACGAGCGGACGTATAAATTCCTGGAGCCGATGGACTACCTCAACTACCGCCTGACCGGAGTCCCGGCGGCCTCCTACGACACGATTACGGGCCACTGGCTAACCGATAACCGCGATCTTGGCAACGTCCGTTATGTCGACAAGCTTATCGCCCTCACCGGCGTCGATCGGGAGAAGCTACCGGACATCCGCCCCACCGGCGCCGTGCTCGGCACGATCACGCCGGAGATCGCGAAGGAGTTCGGCCTCCGCGAGGATGTCCGCGTGGTCATGGGCACACCGGACACGGAGTCGGCGGCCATCGGTTCCGGCGCCGTCCGCGACTACGAGCCCCACCTCTATATCGGCACGTCGTCCTGGCTCACATGCCACGTGCCGTTCAAGCGGGTGGACATCGCCACCAGCATTACGTCGCTTCCGTCCGGCATACCGGGCCGCTACCTCGTGGCCACCGAGCAGGACATCGCCGGCGGTTGCCTGACGACGTTCCGCGACCAGGTCTTTTGGCCGGAAGACGAGCTCGCCGACGGGGCGGCCCCCGAAGACGCCCTGGAGCGCTTCAATCAGGCCGCTGCCCGCATACCGCCGGGCAGCGACCGGCTCATATTCACCCCCTGGCTCAACGGCGAGCGCACCCCGGTGGAGAACCACACCATCCGCGGCGGGTTCTTCAACCAGTCGCTCAGCACTACGCGCGCCCACATGATCCGCGCGGTATTCGAAGGCGTGGCCCTGAACACCCGGTGGATGCACCAGACCGTCGAGAAGTACACGAAGCGGCGCCTGGACAACATCAACTTCATCGGCGGGGGCGCCAACTCACCGCTGTGGGGCCAGATCCACGCCGATGTCCTTGGCCGCCGCATCCGCGCCGTGAAAGACCCGCGGCTGGCTAACGTCCGCGGCGCGGCGTTCACTGCGCTCGTGGCTCTGGGCTACCTCACGTTCGACCAAATACCAGAGCGAATTCAGATCACCGCTGAGTACGACCCCAACCCCGGCAACCGCCCCATCTACGATGAGCTGTTCGCGGAGTTCGTGAACATCTACCAGAACAACAAGAAGGCCTTCGCGCGCCTGAACGCGCGCCACTAACGTCGCCCTGGAGGCAATGATGACTGAGGACCTCAAGCCCACGATCAAGTCCTACCGCCAGCACTTCGAGACGTTCACCTCGCTCCCGACCAGCGGCCGCGGGCGCGATGAGATCCTCGCCGAGATGCAGGCGATGACCGACCTGGAGGCGGGGCGCTGGCGCGACGGATACGCGTCCGGGTCCGTCTACAACGGCGACGAGGAGCACATCAACTTCCTGAACCAGGTCTACGCCATCAACTCCCAATCCAACCCCCTGCACACCGACCTCTGGCCCAGCGCCGTCAAATACGAATCCGAGATAGTCTCCATGACCGCGAATATGCTGGGCGCGACGGAGGGTGGCGCGCCTCCCGGCACTCCCGACGGCATTTGTGGCAGCGTCTCCTCCGGCGGCACGGAGAGCATCCTCCTGGCCATGAAGACGTACCGCGACCGGGCCCGCGCCGAGATGGGCATCACGAAGCCGCAGATGATCGTCCCGGAGACGGCCCACGCCGCCTTCAACAAGGCCGCGCAGTACTTCAACATCGACATCGTCCACATACCGGTCGCCCCCGACTTCCGGGCAGACGTCGGCGCTACAGAGAAAGCGATCACCGAAAACACGATCGTCATCGTCGGTTCGGCGCCCCCATTCCCGCATGGACTCGTCGATCCCATCGACCAGCTCTCAGAACTGGCCCGCTCCCACGGCATCGGCTTCCACACCGATGCCTGCCTCGGCGGCTTTGTCCTGCCCTGGGCGGAGAAGCTCGGTTACCCGGTGCCGCCGTTCGATTTCCGGTTGCCCGGCGTCACTTCCATGTCCGCCGACACGCACAAGTTTGGGTACGCTGCCAAGGGCACCTCTGTCGTGCTCTACCGCGGCCAAGACCTCCGGCACTACCAGTACTTCACGGCTACGGACTGGCCGGGCGGCCTATATGCATCGCCCTCCTTTGCCGGCAGCAGGCCGGGGGCCCTAAGCGCCGCCTGCTGGGCCGCCCTGGTTTCCATCGGCGAGGCGGGCTACCTGGAAGCGACGAAGGGGATCCTGCAGGCCGCGGACACCATCAAGGCCGGGATCAAGCAGATTCCCGGGATCAACCTCATCGGCGACCCCCTCTTCGTCGTCGCCTTTCAGTCTGAGGAGATGGACGTCTACCGCATCATGGACGCCATGACGGAGCGCGGCTGGAGCCTGAACGGCCTCCACAAGCCCGCTGCCGTGCACCTCTGCGTGACGCTGCGCCAGGCCCAGCCCGGAGTCGCCGAGCGCTTCCTGACCGACCTGAGGGCCTCTGTGGCGGACGTCAAGGAGAATGCCGAGGCGTTACCGGGCGGCTCGGCGCCGATCTACGGTATGGCCAACACGTTGCCCGACAGGGGTATCATCGCCGACCTGCTCCGCAAGCACATAGACAACAACTACCGCACCGCTTAGGGCGCACTGTTTAGGGCGTGCCGCTCGCGGCTCGTCAGCCAGGCGACGGTGCGACCGTCGGGGTAGGTGTCGGGCTAGGGTCCGGCGTCGGCGTAGGGTCGCGGGTGGGTTCGCCCGTATCACGCGGCGTCAGGCTGGGCGTAGCGTCGGGGCTGGGCAACGGCGTTTCCGTTGCTGTCGGCGCCTGAGTCCCTGCCGGCGTGGGGGTTGGCGTGGTAGTTGGAGACGACGCCGGTTTCGGAGCGCATGCCCCCGGCTTCGCCGGCCGTTTGCCGTCTTCGAAAATCTCCTGCTTGCCTGCGCACGTCACGGTGTCAATAGATTCGGGCACCACGAACGGCCTGGGTGGAAGGCCCAGGTAGGCGTGCGCCTCCTTCATGAACCTGGCCCAGACGGGACCGACAGATTGCGAGCTGAAGGTGCCCACAGCCATCGGCGTATTGTCCGCGTTCCCCATCCAGACGCCCACAGACAGGTCCGGCGTGTACCCGAGCACAACGGCGTCGCGAAAGTCCTCGCTGGTTCCAGTCTTCGCCGCTGCCGGCCGGTCAATCGTCAAGCGGCTCCACTTGATCGCGTCCTTTGAGAGTATATCGGTGATCATGTAGGCGTGAGCGGGATCCTCGACTGCTTTCTCCTCCGGCGCGGCGAAGTTGTACAGCACGTTCCCGGCCCCATCGTGAATCGACAATACTGCTACGGGTTCGAGCTCACGGAACCCGTCGGGCAGATCCTCGGACGATGGCCGTCCCTTCATCACACCATTGTTCGCCAGCGTGGCGAAGGCGTAGGTCATGTCCACCAGCTTCACCTCACAGGCACCGAGTGTGACCGGCGGGCCACAGTCTTCCTGGCGCAGGTCTGTGATTCCCATCCGGTGGGTCGTTTTCTGCATCTCGTCCGTCCCCACTTCCATCACCGTCCGCACGGCCACCGTGTTTACGGACTCCGCCAGCGCCCGGCGGACGGTGATACCGCCGAGGTATGTGGCGTCCCAGTTGTTGACCTGCGCCCCACCTATGTTCAGCGGTTCGTCCTTGACGGAGGTCGAGGGCACCCAGCCCTGGTCAAACGCCGTGAGATACGTGAAGACCTTCATTGTGGACCCATGCGATTTCAGGGATGACGCAATGTCCACCTGACCCTGGATGTCAGACCTGAAGAAGTCCCGGCTGCCGACGTACGTGACGATTTCGCCGGTGTCCGGCCGCACGGCCACTAGAGACCCATTGTGCCCGCCCGTTTGGCCCTCGGTGGCCGCTATTCCTTCCTCCACTGCCTGCTCGCCCACCGCTTGCAGCCCCAGGTCAAGCGTTGTCGTGATCCGCAGCCCACCTTGCCCGATCACGCTGTGGCATCCGACACCCTCCGGAGGCTCGAATAGACCGGCCGAACACATCTTGGTGACCTGGTCTTCGACGAAGTGCACGAAGTGCGGCGCCGTAATAGCGAACGTTCCCTGGACGTAATTTAGTGGTTCCGATTTCGCCGCTTCTAACTGCTCCTCGGTGATGCCCGCGTCATCACCAAGATTCGACTTCAGGAGATCGAGCACCTCGAGCTGCCGGGCCTTCGCCCGCTCGCGGTTTCCGGCAATTGCAGGGGTGTAGTCCGAGGGCGCCTGCGGCAGTCCGGCCAGCAGCGCGGCCTCGGCCAGTGTCAGGTCTTTCGCGGATTTGCCGAAGTAGCGCTTGGCCGCGGCCTGAATCCCGTAGGCCGCATCGCCGTAGTAAATCTGGTTGAGATACCACTCCAGGATCTTGTCGTCGCTGTACTTGCGTTTCAATTCCAGTGCGATCACCGTCTCCTTGATCTTGCGCTTGATGCTGCGCTCAGAACGGCGCGCCGGGTCGATGTAGACGTTCCTTGCCAGTTGCTGGGTGATGGAGCTTCCTCCACTTCCCTGGAAGAATCCACCCCCAAAAGGCAGCAGGTTCTCGCCTGCTGCCCTGAGCATACCGCGGAAATTCACGCCCGGATTGTCGTAGAATGTGGCGTCCTCTGTCGCTATCGTCGCGGCGATGACGTACGGCGATATCTCTGATAGGGCGACCGGCTCCCGCACGCCCTCCAGCGGATCAGCGAATTGGTATAGGAGGGTCTGCCCTGACCGGTCGTACGCCACGCTGGGACCGGCGCCCGGATTCGCTGAAGCCGGCGATTCCAGATCGTGGGCGTACCACCAGTACACCACGATGCTCAGGAGGACAACCGCGAGCACCGCCGTGAAGGACGCCACGGCCAGCGCAGCTGCTAGAGTACGCCAGCGGATTCGGCGCCAGTCCGGCCCATGGCGTGTGGCCAAGAATTGGCGCAGCCGGCGCGCGCCGTCACGCAACTTCGCGTCGGCCCGGCGCAGCCCGTCTTTGGCGGAGGTTACTGGAACTCGGCTTCTCATAGGTGCGTCGACAGCGCAGATTTCGAGGAGAGAGTTCCCCGTGGGGGAGCCTTGCTTCTGTACTTTCTGCGCTGTCTGAGTCGAGATTAAGAGTCTCAGCGCTTCAAAAACGCAAAGCCCTAACGACAGCCGGCTACAACGGCATTACATCGGTGGGGCGAGACTCCGACGGTGATACGCCCCCGCAAATCCGTTCCTGGAGCCGGAGCGTATGCCAACTTGAAGCCATCTTGCAGGGAGGTGTGTTCATGCGTACAGCTCTTTTTGTCGTCGCGCTCATCGTGACGCTCGCCGTCACCGCTGCCATGATCGGCAGCGGGCCGATCAACGTCAGGGCGGCCCAGGTTAACGTCGATGTTGGAAATTTCTATTTCTGTGACCAGTCCTTCCAAGGCGGCGTCTGCGAGACGACCGTCAACGCGGGGGATACTGTGGTCTGGTCGGTCTCCGCGGGCACCCACAATGTGACCGAGTGCGACGCGAGCTTTGCGACGTGTCCAATGAGCGGCGGTTTCGTCTCCGCCGCCCTTGGCCAGGGCCAGCAGTTCCAGCACACCTTTGATGCTGCGGGCACCTTCTACTACGAGTGCACGTTCCATCCCCAGGGGATGAAGGGCAGGGTGGTGGTGCAGGCCGCCCAGGCAACTGCGACGCCATCGCCAACGCCTGCGCCGACGCAGACCGCGGCTCCCACAACGGCCGCCTCTGCCACTCCCACCCGCACGCCGGCCGCGGTGCCCGCCACAGGAGGGGAACCGTCCGGCAGAGCTGGATTGCCGTTTGAACTGACCGTTATCGGCGGCGCGATTGCGGCAAGTGCCGGCATCTTCGCGCTAAGCCGGTCGCGGGCGCCCCGATAGAAATAATCTGCAAATCCTCGGCTCCGGCCCGACGTGGGCCGCAAGGCAACGGCTGACATACGGAGTGAATGTGCCGCCCGGTCACAATTTACCCTAACGCAACGCTCTTTCGCCCACAATCCGGGCAAGATCGGGCGTAGTGAGAGGGTGACAATATGCCAAATTCAACCGCCGTCGCCAGTTCGGGGAGCCACGCTACCGCCGGAGAAAGGCGCCAGGCGAGCATGGAGTTCTGGGCCATCTGGTACCCGAAGGCTGCCGCCACCGGCCTTCTCCTGGGCCGCGGGCTTCTCGACCAGACGGACAACCTCCTGCTCCACGCGGCGCCCGACGTAATCACTGTTGAGGTCCTGGACATGGAGGGCCGCCGCGTAGCTTACGGCAAGGACCTGGAACGTACCCAGGGTTCGCCTATGTGCCATCTGCGGCGCGACGGCTCGCGCATCGTGCGCGAGGACTTCTGGCCCACCGATGCCGACCGCGGCCTGCCGGTCATGCTCGCCGGAGGAGAGGTCGGGAGACTGGAGCAATGGTGGCACTCCGACGACAAGAAGGAGTGGCGCTGGCGAGTTGAGTTCTACAACTCCTCCCGATCACCGGAGCGGAACACGATGGCAAGCTAGGCCGCACTGGTCCCTAATTTTCGCGGCGCGTTACTGCCCGATCTTGGGGCAACCCGCCCCCTGAACCACGGTCAGACCGGCTACGTACCGCAACAGCTTGAGGGCATCAGTCGCGTTTACCACGCCGCTACAGTCCACATCGCCCTGCTTCTTTAAGATCGGCAGGTTCGCGTTGATGTCCACGCACGGTTCGGACTGCGGAACGCTCAGACCCGCCACGAAGCGCAGCACCTTCAGCGCATCGGTCGCGACGACCGCGTTGCTGCAATCGACGTCGCCGAAGGGGGGCACATTCGTTGGGATGACCGTGGAGACGGCTGCCGCCCGGACCGCGTTCGTATACGGACCGGCTGCCGCGGAGACGGGCGCCTGCGTGAGTATCGATGGGCTCAGGACCTGCGGGGCTAACGGTGCCCTCACCCCGTTGACAAAGGGTAGGCTAGGCGCGGTGGCAGGCGACTGCTGGAGCGCCGACGGGCTCAGGACTTGCGGCGCGGCGGGGGCCTGGACGCCGTTTACGTAGGGAGTCCTGTTGGTGGTGACGGCCGTCCTTGGGTTGACGGCCGGGGTCGATGTGGTGGGTGACGGCAGGGACAGCGTCGTGGCTGTCCCGGCCTGGCTAAACGCGGTCGCCGTCAGAATGACCGTGGTAGAGGTAGCGACGATCCCGGAGGTCGTGCCGGCCTGGGAAAACGCCGTCGCGGTCAGCACGGAGCCCGACTGAGTGGCCGGGATGCCTGACGTGAGCCCCGCCTGCGAGAAGGCGGTCGCCGTCAGGACTGACCCCGTCGACGTGGCCGGCACGCCCGAGGCCAGGCCCGCCTGAGTGAAAGCGGTGGCCCCGAGCACCTGGCTGGAAGACGTAGCGTTTGGGTTTGCGGTCGTGGGCGTAACCGGCGTGACCGTAGGCGTGATCGCGTAGACGACGCCAAACGCTCCGAGCGCAGCGCAAACCGCTGTCACGGCCAGCAGGGGCAAGAACCTGGATCGGCCTGCCCGGCGGGTCTGATTCATTTCAACATTCGCTCCGAAATCCTGGTCACACACCGGTCCTACGGCGCCGGGAACCGGCAGACGGTTGTTCCCTGAGTAGTCGTCCACACGTTGCCAGCGCCATCGATGAACAGGCTGTCCGGGCTGCAACTGGTCCCCGTATAATCGACGAACTGCCCCGTGGCCGGCGCAAAGCTCTTGATCTGGCTGGAAGTCGCGAACCAGACCCGGCCGGTCACCTCGGGCGACACGCCCTGCACGGTGGCGTACCCCAGCGGGAGGGGGTATATCGTGAGCTCATTTGTCGCTGGAGCCAGCTTCAGGATCTCCGTGCTGGTCCGCGAGAACCAGACCCGCCCTGATGCATCAAGCGAGGAGCAATCGTTGAAGTTGTTACCGGAGATCTCCCACTCTGTCACGCTCCCGCTGTCAGGCGCCAGGAACCCGATCTTGTCGATGGCCGCCTCGCAGAACCACACCTTCTGACTGGCGCCGCTACCCTCCACGGCGAATACGGTCGGGCAGTAGGACCCCGCGGTCGGTAACGGCCACTCTGTGATCGTGTTGGCGACGGGGTCCACCTTCGCTATCTTCTGGCCGTTCGTGCCCGCAAAAGCTGCTCCTGTCGAATCCACCGCCAGGTTTTTGCGCCCGCAGATGAGACCTGCCGGCAACTGCCAGCTCAGCAGTTGTCCGTCAGCGGTGTTCAACCGGTTGAAGTGGCCGATGGACTCGGCGGTCGCCCAGACGAACGTGCCCGTGGGGACGGCTGAGCCATAGTTGTTCGGTCCCAGGATGGAGGTGTTCCCGTGCGTCCACACCGTGTAGGTGTTGCTCGCGCCGTTCAGGCTGATGACCCTGTTCTCGTACGGCTTAGACCAGGCGACATTCCCCGCATCGAAGGCTAAGCGCTGTACGCTGGAGCCGGTGAGGTTCCAATTCTTGCCACCCGTGATCGTCTGTCCAAACACGGGCATCGCAATGGACACTGCGACGGCTACCGCCAGGGCGATAAGCCACCAGCGCCACCCCGGAAGCGGTAGTGCATGTACAACCTTCATCTCATTCCTCCTCCGGTTTAGCCTGTGCGCGGTCGGCCCCGCGCCAGCCTGTAGGCGATCCCTGCAAGTATAACGACCGCGCCAGCGGCCACGCCGGCGACCACGGCAATCGTCGTGCTCGATGACCCATCCCCAGCGTCCTCTCCTTCCAACAGCGAGACGGTAGTGGACTCGGCGACGTTCGTCAGCGGCGTCACGATAACCTGCGAGGGGCTTACGGTCGAGACGCCCGGCGCGATCTGGGTCGAGGCCGGTGTCGGCGACTGCGCAGCGCTCGGGGCGCTGTCGATCACAGTCAGCAAGACTGCCCCCAGCACAGCAGCGACGCCCACAAGGGTCGCCATCTCAATCATTCGCGTCAACTCCCGAAATCCCGTCCGTTTCTCCGCTCGCGCTGATGCGCACGGTACTATCCACGACCGCCCGTGTCAATCGGGCCTCCAGATAGGAACGTGCTGCACTCCCTGCGCAATTATCGCCGCTCTCCTCCAGAAACAAGTGGGCAACAACCGCTGGTCCGACCAGCACCGCGTCAGTTCCGGCTCGCCGCCTGTAGCTGCGCCGTCATCTGCCGGGCCATCCGCAGGAAGTCGTGCGGGTAGCCGACACGCGGCTCGCTGGCTTCGTTGATCCGCTGCAACGTCTCCTCGGGCAGGTCAACGGCCAGCGCGGCCAGGTTGTCCTGCAACTGCTCGATGCTCTTCGGCCCGATGATAGGCGAGGTCACGCCGGGCCGGCCGATGTTCCAGGCGAGGCTCAGCGCCACCGGCGAAATCGCCAGCTTCCGCGCCTCCTCGAGCACCGTCTCCACAATCTCGAAGTTGCGGTCGCGGAAGGCGCGCCGTCGCCACACTTCCTGAAAGGGTCCGGGCGCCGCGAAGCGCGTGCCGGACTCCGGCTCCTGTTCCCGCTTGTACTTGCCGGTCAGCATACCGCCGCCGAGCGGGCTCCAGGGGATGATCCCCAGCCCAAACTTCTGGCACACGGGCACGATCTCCACCTCGATATCCCGCGTCAGGATGCTGTACTGCGGCTGGAGGCTTACCAGCGGTTCCCAGCCTCTGGCGCCGGTCAACGTAGCCGCCTCCGCGATGTGAGACGCCGTCCAATTGGACACGCCGATGTAGCGCACCTTTCCGGACTTAACGAGGTCATTCAGCGTACTCAGCGTCTCTTCGATGGGCGTGTTGTCGTCGTAGCGGTGCATCTGGTACAGGTCGATGTAGTCCGTATCAAGCCGGCGCAGGCTGTCCTCCACGGCCACCATCAGGTGCTTGCGGCTGGTGCCGCCCTGGTAGGTGCCCGGACCCAGCGGCGAGGCCGCCTTCGTCGCGATCACCACATTCTCGCGCCGGCCCTTCACCGCCTTCCCTACGATCGTCTCTGACATCGTGCCCGAGTAAACGTTCGCCGTGTCGATAAAATTGTGCCCGGCGTCCAGGTAAGCGTGCGTTATTTCGATCGAGGACTGCTCGTCGCAGCCAAACTGTGGATTGCCGAAGTTCATCGTCCCCAGGCAGAGCGGGGACACCAGCAGGCCGGAGCGGCCCAGGTTCCGTAGACCTCGCGTCGCCATATCGTCCTCCTTCCAGACGCATCGCAGTATACCAGCCGCGTCGCTCCCCCGACGCGGGTCCGACGCATCCGCCAATCCGATCCTCATCGTTTGACAGACCCTTTCTCCCTGTTCCTGTTCGATGCTCCACGCCCCTTCTCCCTGCTACACTGGCTCTCGCACATCACAGACGGAGACGCCCCATGCAACTGACCGAAGCCCAGCGCATGATCTACACCACCGCGAAGAAGTTCGCCGAGCGCGAGATCAAGCCCCACGTCCGCGACCGCGCCCACGATGAGACCTTCCCCATCGACATCATGCGCAAGCTGGCCGAGAACGGCCTCCTGGCCGGCCCGTTCCCGGAAGAATACGGCGGCGCGGGCATCGACAACGTCTCGTACGTCCTCCTCTGCGAGGCCATCGGTGGGGCCAGCCCGTCCGTCTTCACGGCGGCCCTCACGGTGCAGCTTTCGCTGGTCTCCACGGCCGTCCACAACTTCGGATCCGAAGATCAGAAGCGCCGCTTCCTGCCGGAGATCTTCGCCGCCGATAAGGTCGGGGCCTTCGCCCTGTCGGAGCCCAACGTCGGCTCCGACCCCGCGGCGGGGGAGCTGACGGCCAAGCGGAGCGGTGACGACTGGGTCCTGAGCGGCAGCAAGTTCTGGATCTCCAACGGGTCCGTCGCCGACTACATCGTCGTGTTTGCCCAGACAAACCCAGGCGCCCGCCACAAAGGCATGGCGGCGTTCCTGGTGGACGGTGAGTCTGCCGGCCTCGAGCGACAGGTGATCCACGAGAAGCTCGGCCTGCACGCCTCCAACACCGCCGCCCTGTTCTTCGACGGCGTCCACGTGCCCGGCGACCGCCTCATCGGGAAGGCGGGTGACGGCTTCAAGATCGCTCAGACCTCGCTGGAGAGCGGCCGCACTTCCACCGCCGCTGCCGCCGTTGGCATCATCCAGGCGTGCCTCGACGCCTGCGTGACTTATGCGCAGCAGCGCGTGCAGTGGAACAAGCCCATCGCCGGTCACCAGCTCATCCAGGAGATGGTGGCGGACATGGCGACGGACTGCGAGGCCGCCCGCCTACTGACCCTGGAGGCCGCCCTCAAGCGCGACCTCGGCGAGCCGGCCACGAAGAATGTGGTCATGGCCAAGCAGTTCGCCACCGAGGCCGCCGTGCGCGCCGCCCGCACCGCCATCAGCCTCCACGGCGGCGTCGGCTACCTCGGCGAGTACCCCGTGGAAGGTCTCCTCCGCGACGCCATCGGACTCTCCCTGTACGAGGGCACGACCCAGATCCAGAAACTAATCCTCGGCCGAGAACTTTTGGGCGTCAGCGCTTTCTGAGCCATGATGACCGCCGGCGACGTGCTCGAGGTCCTCGACGCCCTCGAAGCCGCTGGTATCGCCCCCTGGCTGGACGGCGGCTGGGCTGTGGACGCGCTTCTCGGCGAGGAGACGCGCGAACACGATGACCTCGACCTCGTGGTCCGGGACGAAGACGTCCAGCGCGCCGTCTCGGCGCTGTCGCGGGCCGGATTCGCCATGCAGCTCGATGATCGGCCCACCCGCTTCGTCCTCGCCGCCGCCGGCGGCCGCCGTATCGACTTCCACCCGGTCGTCTTTAGCGAGACGGGCGATGCCTTGCAGAAAGGCGCCGGCCCGAACGGCGGCGACGCCCGCTTCCCGGCGTCCGGGTTCACCGGAGGCGGCGCGGTGGCAGGTCGCCCGGTGTCCACCCTTTCACCGGACCTCCTCGTCCTCTTTCACACAGGCTACGAGCCCCAGGCCAAGGACCGCCACAATGTGCGCCGCCTCTGCGAACGCTTCGAAATCACGTTGCCTGAGGCCTACCGCTAACCATCATCAACCTTCCATCTTCCTTCTTCCTCCTCCCTTCCGTTTGCGCCATTTGCCCCTTGCCAACAAATTCACGCCCTGATTCCGTTGACACGGATGACCCCTGCGATAACACTCAGACCAGCGCCATGCCCCTGACCCTCAAGATCGACCCCTGGGACCCTGCGTACGAAAGCGCCCTCCAGCTCGACGATGACGCCACCGCGCCTGTAGAGGTTGATCCCTTCGTCGAGACGAAGGACTGGTCAGCGCCGCCGGCCCCCGTTGCCTGGCCACGTCCCGAGGCCATCGCCTTCATCGACGGCGTGCAGCGCGTCGACTCGCGGGTCATTGGCGACGACAGCGGCCAGAGGGTCTACGGCGCGTTCTCGTCGCTGGCCGTGGGGGCCGTCATCACCACGCCGTCAGGCGCCACCCTGTCCCCGGGCCTCCCGGAGCGCGTCCTCGCCCTGACTGGCGGCGCTTCGTTCGGGCCCGTCGACATCGCCTGTGGGCGGCTCACCCTCCGTTTCCAGGCCCATTCCACTGCCGTCACTTCCGTTGCCGGCGTTCACGAAGCCCTCAGCTCGGCGAGGCAGGCCGCGGAGACCCGGTTTGGAGAACGTCTGGCAGACGAGGGATATCCCCTGGTTGTGGTGGACGGGCCTATCGGATTCTGGCCGCCACGCCACACATCTGTGGTAGGGCTGGTGAAAACGATCCACAAGCAGTATCTGGCGGGCGACCAGGCGGAGCTCCTGTCGCGCCTGGGCCCGGGCGAGCGGACGCCGATCTTCCGCATCGGGCGCGACCGCCCCGCTTTCTCCTGGTACCTGCGCCTGAGCCCACGGCGGCCCATCGAGCACCCCTGGGCAGGGATAGTGCGCCTGGAAGCCATGGAGTTCGTCGGGCTGGAGGCCACCGTCCGTCTGGCCGGCCTCACAGCCCGCCACCTGCCGGACTTCGCCTCGTCGCCGATCCGCGATCCGCGCGCGCCGCAAAACCTCTATCCGATCGGCGCCCTGGAGCAGCGCCTGCGCCGCCAGCTGGGCGACCCCGAATTCATCCGCCGCAGCATCGAGGCCCATTTCTACCGCCACGGGGTTGCCGCATGAGCGAGCGCACCAGCGTCGGCCGCGTCCTCGGCAAGGACGATGCGCATCCACTTGAATTCTGGGTAGGCGTCAGCGAGGACTCCTACCTCCAGCTGGATGACGTGATCGCCGTCACCACGGAGGTCCCAGGCCGCGGACAGATCACACTGTACGGCGTCGTCGATAGCGTCCGCGCCCGCCACGAGGGCGCCCGCTTTGACTCCGACGTCTTCCTGGAGGCCGAAGGAGTGCTCCCGCTGGGTGTGGCCACGGCGGCGCACATCGCCGTCACGCGCATCGAGCCGGAGGTCTTCGTGCCCCCGCACCCCGGCAACGAGGTCGCCCGCGCACACGGCGCCGAGCTGGAAAAGGCGCTCTACTTCGACCGCATGGAGCACCGCTTCGTGGCCGGCCAGACGCGAGAGGGCCAGAAGATCTTCGGCAACCTTGACTTCCTGGACGGCTCCCGCGGGGCCCACGTGAATATCTCCGGCATCTCCGGCGTGGCCACCAAGACGAGCTGCGCCCTGTTCCTCCTCTACAGCCTCTTCCATTCCGATGCGCTCGGCATGCAGCGCGCCAACGCCCGCGCCGTCATCTTCAACGTCAAAGGCGACGACCTCATGTTCGTCGACAAGCCCAACGGCCGCCTCGCCCCTGAAGAGGCGGAGAAGTACGAGCACCTCGGCCTTCCCTGCGGCCCATTCCAGGACGTGGCCCTCTGGTCGCCGGTCGCGAAGGAGTCGTTCGAGATCGTGCACGGCCTGGGATCGCGCCAGCAGGGCGTCACGCCGTACGTGTGGTCCATCCGCGAGTTCTGCCAGGGGCGCCTGCTGCGTTTCCTGTTCGCGGACGCCGATACCGAGACCTCGCAGCTCTCGTTTGCCGTCAGCGTGGCCGAGCGTTATCTCTCGGATGCCACCAGAAGCGTTCCCCGGTCACAGAGCTGGGTGGAGCTGGACGGCGCTCGCATCACCACCTTCGACGA